>NZ_JBJJMM010000007.1:0-260941 GCF_046231795.1 Pseudomonas sp. KCJK9016
GTGCCTCCAGGCCCCGTTAAAGGTGGTTGTGGGGCATGTAACGAACTCCCGTGGGGGGGGGCGGCTCCCCCCCGGCCGGGCCGGCCCGGCGGCTTTTTTTTTTTGGGGCGGCCTGGCCACCCGGCGGGAGCAAGCTCCCTCGCCACGGGGATGCAACATTGACTTCAGTCAGAGGTAGGTCGTGGTCAGACGAATGTCCGCCTCGGCCAGATCCCTGGGCGGCGGGGTCGGTTCGATCCCGCACAGCCGGGCGATGTTGTTGCCCAGGTAATCCTCAAGGTGATCCTCGTCGATGCCCAGGCCTTGCGGCGCCGGCGAGCACAACACTTCCAGCTCGCGCAGCCACATGCCCGGCTCGTTCGGCGGCGAGTCGGTGCCGAACACGATCTTGTTGCGCGGCAGCTCCTTGGCGAACTCGACGATCCGCGACTGGAAGCACCAGCCGGATTCGCAGTACACGTTCGGCGTGTCCATGGCCATCCAGAATGCCTCGAACGAATAGTTGCCGCCGGTCTGGATACCGAAGTGACCGATGATGAAATTGACCATCGGGAACTCGCGGATGATCGGGTAGAACATCGTCGGAATGGTGTACGGGCCGTCGCCGGTGTGGATCAGCACCACGATGTTGTACTTGGCGCAGACTTTCATCGCCGGACGCAACCAGTCCAGTGCGCGGTCCGGGCGATAACCGTGCATGTTGGCGTGCAGCTTGAGCATCTTGAAGCCGTATTCCTTGATGTGGAATTCCAGCTCTGCCGCACCGTTTTCCGGTCCCCAGCGCGGGTTGAAGTTGAAGTTGCCGATGAACCGGTCCGGGTACTTCACGCACAGTTCGGCGACGTAGGACATGTAGTCGCGCACACCCTCGCGGCCACGGCGGTTGCCGTCGCGATAACCGGTGTTGCCCGGTGGCGGCTGGATGAAGCCCATGTCGATCCGGCGCGGCTTGCCGTTGATCATGTACGGGCCGTCCATCAGCTTGAGCATGCGCTCGCCGGTGAACGGTTCGCCGGTGTGGCGCCAGGCCTCGTCGACCAGGTTGGTGGGGTGCAGATGGGTGTCGATGATCATCGGTTCAGCTCCTGGCCAGTTGGGTGGTGACGGGACGCTTGAGTTGCGCCTCTGCTTCGGAAACAGAACGCGGCGGCGGGGACGGCTCGAGGCCGATCATCCGTGCGGTGTTGTTGCCCAGGTAGTCTTCGAGGGTGTCCTCTTCGAGGTTCAGGCCCTGCGGCGGCTCGTGGCACAGCACTTCGAGCAGGCGCAGCCACATCCCCGGTTCGTTCGGCGGGGTGTCGGTGCCGAACAGGATCTTGTGCGTTGGCAGGACCTTGGCGAACTCGACGATCCGCGATTGCAGGCACCAGCCGGACTCGCAATAGACGTTGGGCAACTCCATCGCCCACTGCATCGGTTCGAACACGTAGACGCCGCCGGTCTGCACACCGAAGTGGGCCATGATGAAATCGACGTTGGGGAACTCCTTGATCATCGGCACCCATTCCGACGGGATGCTGTAAGGCCCGTCGCCGGTGTGCAGCTTGACCGGGATGCCCAGCTCGGCGCATTTCTCGAAGGCCGGGCGCACCCAGTCCAGCGCCCGGTCAGGCCGGTAGGCGTGCATGTTGGCCTGCATCTGCACCATCTTGAAACCGTGTTCCTTCACATAACGCTCGATGGCTTCGACACCGTTCTGCACGCCGCAGCGCGGGTTGTAGACGAAGCAACCGATGAAACGGTCCGGGTAGGTCCGGACCATTTTCAGGGTGTAGGCCATGTAGGCGTCGATGGATTCGCGACCCGACAGTTCGCCGTCGGTCCAGGTGTAAATGGTGTTGCCCTGGGGGGGCTGGATGAAGGCTTTATCGATGCGGCGAGGTTTGCCGTTGACCATGTACGGGCCATCCATCATCTCCAGCAGACGCTCGCCGGTGAACGGGTCACCGTCATGCCTCCAGGCGAGGTCCACCAGATCCGTGGGATAGCAGCTGATATCGATGATCATTGAAGTCGATCTCCTGATAGCGGGGAAGGGAGCCTTGCGGCTCACAGCATCCACGTCCCGGGTGATCGGCCGTTTCTATGCGCAATATTCGCGCATTCCCTCGCCTGTTCGCATCCGGCCCGGGTGGGTGGTTGCTGGAGGCGAGTATTGGAAGGCGGGGGAAGGTTCGTACAATATTAATTGAGTGGGGTGGTGATACTTGTTCGATATGGTTTTGTGGTGAATGTGCTGTCCCCATCGCTGGCTTGCCAGCGATTTCGTCAGGACTGTGTTTGCCGGGCCAACTGCTTGATCACTTCAACAACAGGCGCCACCCGCTCGGCCTGCCCATGGGGCCAAACCGCAAACAGGTTGTAATGCGCCGCAATCTGCGCCTCGTTCAACGCCACCAGCCGCCCGCTGCGCAACGCATCGGCAGCCAATAACCCACGCACCAGCCCGGCGCCAACGCCAGTCTCCGCAGCCGCAATCAGATTCGCCGCATTATCGAAAACCACCCGCGCCGGCGGTTCGGTCGGTGTCATCCCGGCCGCCTCCAGCCACGGAATCCACGACCTGCGCGTGTAGCCCAGCAGCGGCAGTTGAAGAATCTGCGGCGGGCTCAACGGCACCTGCAAACCATGTCGTTCCAGCAGCGCCGGGGACGCCACCGCCAGCACCCGATCGCCGCAGATCTGCGTCATCTCGCAATCATCCCAATCGCCATAGCCATAGCGCAGCGACAGGTCCACTCGCTCGAACGTGCTGCGATCACTGCGTGGCATCGACAGGATCGTCACTTCGAAATCCGGCAGGCCGTCGAGCAGCTGCGGCAGGCGCGGATTGAGCCAGCTCTGGGCCAGTTCGCTGTCCACATCCAGCGTCAGACGCTGGGCCACGCTGCGGTTCTTCACCGAGGACAACGCCCGGTCAATCTGCGCCAGACCATCCGACAGCACACTGGCAAACAACTGCCCGGCGTCGGTCAGGTTGCTGCCGCCGCCTTCGCGCACGAACAGCGGCTGGCCGATGAATTCTTCCAGGGCACGGATCTGCTGGCTGATCGCGCTGTGGGTCAGGTCGAGCTTGCGCGCAGCGCTGGAAAAACTGCCGCTGCGCGCCGCGTGGATGAACGCGCTCATGGACTGCACCGACGGGTATCGCTTGTACATGTTGTTAGTCCTGCTTACACCGGTTGGCAGAAATCGTCGCTGGCCGCGTGTTACCCGGGCTTCCAATAATCGATGACCAGGCCCGCACAAAGACGGGCCGCTCTTTTGGAGCCTGACAATGATTGCATTCACGGTTAACGGCGAACGACGCGAGCTGGATGAAGCGTCCCCCTCCATGCCCTTGTTATGGGTGTTGCGTGATCAGTTGAAACTCACCGGCACCAAATTCGGCTGCGGCATGGGCCTGTGCGGTGCCTGCACCGTGCACCTGAACGGCGTCGCGGTGCGTTCCTGCCAGTTGCCGCTGGCCGCCGTCGCGGGCCACAGCATCACCACCATCGAGGGCTTGTCCCCTGATGAAAGCCACCCGTTGCAACTGGCCTGGGTCGCCGAAGATGTGCCGCAATGCGGCTACTGTCAATCCGGGCAGATCATGTCCGCCGCCGCGCTGCTCAACACCGGGGCGCCGGTCAACGACGACTCGATCCGCAACGCCATGTCCGGGAATATCTGTCGCTGCGGCACTTACGGGCGGATCAACAAGGCGATCAAACGTGCGGCGAATGCGCCGAAGGAGGCGTGATGAGCCTCGTCGAAAATGCCGGTTTCGAGCTGTCGCGTCGGGTATTTCTCAAGCAGACCGTGGCGGTGGCGTCCGGCCTGGCGATTGCGCTGTACCTGCCATCCGGTGCTGCTGCCACCGAACCGAAAACCTCGGCCACTGAATTCGAACCCAACGCCTGGGTGCGCGTGCTGCCCGATGGCACGGTGAAACTGGTGGTGCACAAGCACGATTCCGGCACCGGTACCCAGACTGCGCTGGCCGCGTGCGTGGCCGAGGAACTGGACGTGAACCCGATGACGGTGCAGGTCATCACCCCGGAAGATCCGTTCTTCGAAACCTACATTCATCCGGTCTGGAAAGTGTTTTCCACGGGCGGCAGCACCAGTGTGTCGCTGGAATACGATCGCCTGCGCATGGCCGGTGCCACGGCGCGGGCGTTGCTGATCAGTGCTGCGGCGCAGCAGTGGAAAGTCAGCCCCGACAGTTGCTCCACCGAAGCAGGCCGGGTCGTGCATGCCTTGAGCCAACGCAGCCTCGGCTACGGCGAACTGGCCGGCGCGGCGGCGCAACTGCCAGCACCGGCCAACGTCACGCTGAAGGCCCCGGCGCAATTCAAATACATCGGCAAATTGCGCCACAAACGCGATGCGGCGGCCAAGGTCTGCGGGCGTTTCAAGTACAGCATCGACGTGCAATTGCCGGAGATGCTGGTGGCGGTGATTCAGCGTGCGCCGGTGGTGGGCGCCAAGGTCGTTGCGGTGGATTCAGCAGCCGCATTGCAGGTGCCGGGTGTGCACAAGGTGATCGCGATTGCGGGGCAACCGGACGTGCTCGGCGGCAACCTGGAAGGCGTCGCGGTACTGGCCGAAACCTTCTGGGCCGCGCAGCAGGGCCGCAAGCTGCTGGAGATCAAATGGAGCGACTCCCCGCTGGCCAACTTCGACAGCGCCGAGCTGAGCAAAGCGCAGATTGCAGCCATCAGTGATCCCACGGTGCAAACCGTCAAAGCCATGGCCCAGGGCGATGTCGCCGGGCAATGGCCGGGCGCGGCGAAGCTGCTCGAAGCTGATTACACGATGCCCTACAAGGTGCAAAACCCGCTGGAGCCGATCTGCATCACCGCGCAGGTCAAAGACAAAGCGATCACCTATTGGGGCGGTGTGCAAGTACCGTCGTCGGCGCTGGAAGCGGCGCAGACCGTGTGCGGCATCGGCAAGGACAAGGTCACCATCCATGAATTGGTATCCGGTGGCAGTTTCGGTGCGCGGGAAGCCAAATACTGGTTGTTCGAAGTGGCGTATCTGGCGCAGCAGACCGGCGTGCCGGTGAAACTGCTCAACAGCCGTGAAGACGAAATGCACGCGCTGTTCAATCACCCGGCGACCTTGCACCGGGTAAAAGGCGCGCTGGATGCCCGGGGCAAACTCACCGCGCTGCAACTGCATGCAGTGTCGCCGGCCTCGCCGGAGCAGTGGGAACCGGGCTATTTCGAGCGCCCGGATCACATGGATTACAGCACCACCGAAGCCATCACCGCGTGGGATTTCGCCTACCGTCCGCCACATCTGGAGCTGAACTGGGTCAAGCACGAAAGCCACGTGCCCAGCGGCTGGTACCGCTCGGTAAGTTTCATTCCCAACGTGTTTGCCGTGGAAAGCTTCATGGATGAACTGGCACATGCCGCCGGCGAGGATCCTCTGGCGTTCAGACTGGCCAACATGCAGGAGAGGCCGCGGCATATCGCGGTGCTGAAACAGGCAGCCGAACGCGCCGGTTGGGGGCAGAAACTGCCGCCGGACACGGCGCTGGGGATCGCCACCAATCAGGGCTATACCAGTTTCATCGCCGTGGTGGCGCGGGTTGCGAAAGTCGACGGCAAGGCTCGGATCGAGAAGCTGACCTGTGTGGTCGACTGCGGCCTGGCGGTATCGCCCGGCGGGGTCGAGGAGCAGATTTATGGCGGGCTGATGTGGGGCCTCGGTCATGCGCTGTTCGATTGCCTCGACATCCGGCAGGGCAGGGTGGTGCAGAGCAATTTCCATGACTATCGCGTCGCACGCATGTCCGACATGCCGACCGTGGACATCCTCGTGCTCGATGGCCAACCGGACAAACCGGGTGGCGTCGGAGAACTGGGCAGCCCGTCGGTGGCTCCGGCCATCGCCAATGCGTTGTTCAGCCTGACCGGCGTGCGTCAGCGTTCCACCCCACTGAACCTGGGGTAAACCGCCATGGACCTGCGCTTGCTGCGGTATTTCATGGCCCTGGCCGATGAGCTGCATTTCGGCCGCGCCGCCGAACGCCTGCACATCTGCCAGCCACCGCTGAGCCAGCAGATCCGCTTGCTGGAGGAGGAACTCGGCACGCCGCTGTTCGAGCGCAGCCATCACCGGGTAGAACTGACAGCGGCGGGGCAGATGCTCAAGGAGCAGGCGCCGCTGGTGTTCGAGCAACTCGAACGGGCGCTGGACCTGACCCGCCAGACCGGTCGCGGGCAACTCGGCGAGCTGGAGATCGGCATGATCAGCTCGGTGATGGTCGGCGTGCTGCCCAAGGCGCTGCACCTGTTTCGCGAGCGCTATCCGCAGGTGACCTGGCGTTTGCATGAGATGACCCCGGCGGCTCAGGTCAAGGCGTTGAAGGAAAAACGCATCGACGCCTGCGTGTTCCGCGTCGGTTATGACGATCCGCAATTACGCAATGAGTTGCTGATCCATGAGCCGATCCATGTGGTGATGCCGCAGGACCATCCGCTGGCCCGGCGCGAGGTGCTGGCGCCGGCGGATCTGGCGCAGGAACCGTTCGTGGCACTGGAACTGAAGCAGTCGCGCTTCGCCAATTTTCTCTATCAGTGCTGCATTCAGGCCGGGTTCACGCCGCAGATCCGCCAGCAGGTGATCGAGGTGCAGACCTTGCTCAGTCTGGTCCGTGCCGGGTTTGGCGTGGCACTGTTGCCAGCCTCCATCGAGCAACTGGCCCCGGCCGGGCTGGTCTTTCGACGCCTGACCCCGGCGCTGCCGCAAGTGCCGTTGTATGCAACGTATCGGGCCGACGATGCCTCGCCGGTGCTCAAGTTGTTTCTCGATACGCTGCGCGAGCTGGTCGATCACAACTCTCGGTAATCACGGGCAAATTTGCCCGGCACGATCACAACGGCCAGCGGTCGTAATCTTCACATGCGTTCACTTGTGGAGAGCCAATGAGCCGGGACGTCCTGACCACCGAAACCAATCGCCGTCAGTTGCAGCAGATCATTGCCGGTCTGTCCGACGGGGTGATTCTGCTGGAGCTCGATCAGACCATTCTCTGGGCCAACGAAGCCGCGCTGGCGATGCATGGCGTCAGCCGCATCGGCGAGTTGGGCAGCAATGCGGGGGAGTATGCCGAGCGTTTCAACCTGCGCTATCGCAACAACCACTCGCTGACACCGGAGCAGTACCCGATCAGTCGCGTGGCGGCAGGGGAGGCCTTCAGCGACGTGCTGGTGGAAGTCACTCCGCGCAGCGACGAAGAACGCACCTGGGTGCACAGCGTGCGCAGCATGGTGCTGACCGATCGGGACGGCGAGACCGAATCGCTGGTGCTGATCATGAGCGACGTCACCGACTGGGCCAACGCCGAGCAGCGTTTCGAAAAGACCTTCAATGCCAATCCGGCGCCGGCGGTGATCTGCCGTCTCAGTGACCTGCGTTACATCAAGGTCAATCCGGGCTTCCTGGAAATGACCGGCTACACCCGCGATCAGGTGATCGGCGCCTCGACCTATGAGCTGGACGTTCTCGAACAGGCCGAGCGCAAGGAGCTGGCCATTCAGCGCCTGCGCGATGTCGTGACCATTCCGCAAATGCAGGCGGAGTTGCGTCTGCCGGACGGCGGCAGCAAGCAGGTGATCGTCGCGGGGCAGCCGCTGCAGCTCAACGACGAGGATTGCATGCTGTTTTCGTTCGTCGACATGGAGTTGCGGCACAAGGCCGAGGTCGCCCTGCGTCAGAGTGAAGAACGCTTTGCCAAGGCCTTTCGCCTGACGCCGGTGCCGATCCTGATTTGCAGTGCCGACGAACAGCGGTTGATCGATGTCAATCAAGCCTTCCTCGATACCCTGGCCTACGACAGCGACGAAGTGCTCGGCAATACCATTGCCCAACTGAACTTCATCGACGAGCCGGCGGCCCGTGCGCGGTTGGTGGCGGCGCTGGAAAAGACCGGCCGGGTCGATCGCGTCGATATACGGATCCGCAAGAAAGACGCCGAGCTGCTGGAGTGCGCGGTATCCGCCGACACCGTCAACATCCAGGACACGGTGTGCTATCTGCTGGTGCTGATGGACATTACGGAGCGCAAGCGCACCGAACTCGAACTGGTGGCGGCGATTGAAGAGGTGATGAAGGATGCGTCGTGGTTCAGCCGTACGCTGATCGAAAAACTGGCCAATGTGAAGAAGGTCAATTCGCCGCAACTGCCAAGTGTGTCGTTTACCGACCTGACCGCTCGCGAGCGTGATGTGCTGGGGCTGATCTGTGAGGGGCTGGCGGACAAGGAGATTGCGGCTCGGTTGAAACTGGCGCCGAACACCGTGCGCAATCATGTGGCGACGGTGTATTCCAAACTCGACGTGCACAGTCGCAGTGAGGCGATTGTCTGGGCCCGTGAGCGCGGACTGTTCTCGGGCGGTGGCAAAGGGCAACGGTAAGGTGCAAATGCACTAGTTCATGGGGTGCAAATTAGGGTGTCTGGCGAGGCGGGCTGTTCTTAGGCTTGGGACATGCGATGCGTTATTTCGTGATCGTGTCCCTTCGTCGTTGCTAATGGATCAGCCCATGAATGTATTGCTTGCCATTGAACCCTGCTTGTCGCGTTGCCTTTCGGAGCGTGCGCGGTGATGTATCTGGCGCAGTTGCGGGCGCAGCTTGAGCGCAGTTTTTCGCCGTTGGCTTGTGAGTGTGTGGTGGATGGGGATCACTCCCTTACTGTGAAGCTGTATCACCCGGCTTCCGGGCAGGTTGATCTGGTGATCAGTGGGTTGAGTCTGGATGCCTTGCGTACGCCGGAAGCGGTGGATGCCTTGATTGATGAATTGCGGTATGAGCTTGAGAGTAATTTTTTGCGCTCTCCGGGGTGAACTTGGCGGCCTTTGGGCCGACCATGTTCATGGTTTTTTGGGGTGAATATCCGTTGCTTCGGGTGCTGCCGCTGGCGGTTTCGCCCTTACGGCGAGTCCCTTTTGGCAAACGCCCCAAAAGGAACCAAAAGGTCTGTGCCCTGACGTTCGGCACCTCGCTTTGGCTCGGTGTTCCTTCGCTCCGGGATTGATCCGGGGGCATCGCCTACGGTTTGCTTCGCTGCACCTCCTCTCGATGTGTTTGGCTTCGCCAAACGGTCGCTGCGCTCCCACCCCCGGACCAATCCCTCCACTCAGCCTGCCGACGGGCCCTGCAATCAAAAGCGGTACTCGAGCTAACGCTCATCGTGGTGAGTGGGGCGGCCTCGCCGCTTGCTCTTCAGTGGGAGCGAGCCTGCTCGCGATGGCGGCCTGACAGCCGGCCAATTACATTCGGCTTTACGTGCACCCTGTGGGAGCTGGCTTGCCAGCGATGACGGCCGATCAGTCGACGCATTCACTCGATATTGACTCATCCCGAAAATCGACAGCAAATCTCACCTGTTCACCCCATTCCACTGGCACTCACCCTCCACTGGTCTATAAGGAATGAGTGGTTCGGTTTCCATAACCGGGCATTTTCACGCTCGGCGACGGGAGTTTGTCTTCCATTCATCGCGGGTCATCCTATGAACAATCCTGGGAAACGCGTGTGTTCTTCGCTGTTGTCGGCTTTCGGTCTGGTGCTGCTGAGCGGCTGTGCCAGTCCTCCACCCCCTCCGCCGGCAGCGCCGCCTCCGCCACCGGAGCGCACCTGTCAGGTGATGGAAAATACCGAGGTCGCCGGTGACATGTATGGCGACGGGCAAGTGACCCGACACATCACCAAGACCCGTTGCGTCACTCAATAACCCTGGCGCCGTCGAAGGCGCGGGTCGAGCGGATTGTGCTGGTGGCCGACCTGGTCGGCACGGCGGTGTTTGCCGTTGAAGGCGCGATCGCGGCGATGCACGCTCGGCTCGATCTGCTCGGGGTGATGGTGATTGCGTTCATCGTTGCACTGGGCGGCGGGGTGACCCGTGATCTGCTGATCGGCGCTACACCACCCAAGGCTGTGGCGGACTGGCGTTATCCGGCGCTGGCGTTTGCCATGGGCGGGTTGGCGTTCCTTTTTCATGAGCAGGTGTTGGACTGGTCCGGTTCGACCTTGATTGTGCTGGATGCGGCGGGGTTGGCGCTGTTTGCCGTGGCCGGGGCGCAGAAGGCGTTGAATTTCGGGATCTCGCCGTTTGTGTCCATGCTGATGGGCACGATTACCGGTGTCGGTGGCGGGGTGCTGCGTGACATCGTGCTGGCGCGGGTGCCGGTGGTGTTGCAGGCGGATTTGTACGCCAGTTCGGCGTTTGTGGGCGCAGCGGTGTTGATCGTCGGGCGCAGGGTGGGCGTTTCGCCGGTGGCGGCTGCGTTGCTGGCCGGGGCGGCGTGTTTGTTGCTGCGGTTGTTGTCGGTGCATTTCGGCTGGCAGTTGCCGAAGGTTCTGGAAGCATGAAAAAGGCAGCCCTTGGGCTGCCTCTTTGTTTGAGTCGGCGGTGGATCAGGACAGGAAACCACCGTCCACATTCAGCGACACGCCGGTGGTGTAGCTCGAAGCATCGCTGGCCAGGTACAGCACGGCGCCGGCCATTTCGCTCGGGTCGGCCACGCGCTTGAGCGGGATCTGGGTCAGCGCCTGTTTCAGGATCGCGTCGTTCTTCACCAGCGCCGAGGCGAATTTGGTGTCGGTCAGGCCCGGCAGCAGGGCGTTGCAGCGGATGCCGAACTGCGCGCATTCCTTGGCGAAGACCTTGGTCATGTTGATCACCGCAGCCTTGGTGACCGAGTAGATGCCCTGGAAGATCCCCGGCGAAATGCCGTTGATCGAGGCCACGTTGATGATGCTGCCGCCACCGTTTTCGCGCATCAGTTTGCCGGCTTCCACCGACATGAAGAAGTAGCCGCGGATGTTCACGTCGACGGTTTTCTGGAAGGCACCCAGGTCGGTGTCCAGCACGTTGCAGAACTGCGGGTTGGTCGCGGCGTTGTTGACCAGGATGTCCAGGCGTCCGAACTGTTCCTTGATCCCGGCGAAGACCTGGCTGATCTGTTCCATTTCACCGATGTGGCAGGCGATGGCGGTGGCCTTGCCGCCGGCGGCGATGATCGCGTCGGCCACGTGCTGGCAGCCTTCGAGCTTGCGGCTCGACACGATCACATGGGCACCTTGCTGGGCCAGCAGTTTGGCGATGGCTTCACCGATGCCGCGGCTGGCGCCGGAGACGAAAGCGATCTTGCCGTCGAGGTCGAACAACTGAGTCTTGGACATAAGGGTTCCTTGGTGTGGGCCGTCAGAGGCTCGATTTCGCAATGACCTGCAGGCTCATCTGCTCCAGCAGTTTGTTCATGTGAATGAACTGCGCGAAGCGTTTGTCCTGGGTCTGGCCATGGAAGAAGCGGTAGTAGATCTGCTGCACGATGCCGGCCAGGCGGAACAGGCCGTAGGTGTAGTAGAAGTCGAAATTGTCGATCCGGATGCCCGAGCGCTCGGCGTAGTAGTCGACGAATTCGCGGCGGGTCAGCATGCCCGGGGCGTGGCTCGGCTGGCGGCGCATCAGTTGCACCGGTGCCGGGTCGTCGGCCTGGATCCAGTAGGCGAGGGTGTTGCCCAGATCCATCAACGGATCGCCAAGCGTGGTCAGTTCCCAGTCGAGCACGCCGATGATCTGCATCGGGTTGTCCGGGTCGAGGATGACGTTATCGAAGCGGTAGTCGTTGTGCACGATGCTGGAGGTCGGATGGTCGGCCGGCATCTTGTCGTTGAGCCAGGCCTTGACCTTTTCCCAGTGCGGTGCGTCCGGGGTCAGGGCTTTTTCGTAGCGTTCGCTCCAGCCTTTGATCTGCCGGGCGACATAACCTTCCGGCTTGCCCAGATCGCCCAGGCCGCAGGCGTTGTAATCGACCCGGTGCAGCTCGACGAAGCGGTCGATGAAACTCTTGCACAAGGCTTCGGTTTTTGCCGGATTCAGGCCCAGTTCCGGCGGCAGGTCCGAGCGCAGGATGATTCCCTTGACTCGTTCCATTACGTAGAACTCGGCGCCGATCACTGATTCGTCAGTGCAGTGCACATAGGCTTTAGGGCAGTACGGGAAGCCGTCGCGCAACTGGTTGAGAATGCGGAATTCGCGGCCCATGTCGTGGGCGGATTTGGCCTTGTGACCGAACGGCGGACGGCGCAGGACGAATTCCTGGTCCGGGTATTCCAGCAGGTAGGTCAGGTTCGACGCGCCACCAGGGAACTGGCTGATCTGCGGTGTACCGCTCAGACCCGGAATGTGGGCCTTGAGGTACGGATCGATCAGGCTGGCATCGAGTTCTTCGCCAGAGCGGATACGGGTGGACTGGTCAGTAAGCGCCATGCTTATCCCTTCTGCTTATTTTGGAGGCCAGACATCATTGGCTAATCTAATGGCGCGCTCGGGTCGTCACAAGCGCGGTTCGGTCTTATAGGTTAGCGTGTTGGATGATAATCACCTTTGGGAATGTGCACGGCGGGCCGCGGGCGACTAAGGTTCAGCACGTATGCCTTGTTCAGAAAGGAGCGTTGAAATGGGCTGCCCGCAAGTCTGTGCCGGTGCCACCCTGCAATGCAGTTTCGGCGCCGCGCCGGCGGTGCTCAATGTGCTGCCGGTCAACCGCACGCTGACCGGCGGGATGCCGGCGGCGAATATCATGGATCACATTCCGCTGGTCAACGTCACCACGTTCGGCATGTGCATGAGCATGGCCAACCCGATGGTCGCCGCCGCCACGGCCGCCGCTCTGGGTGTGTTGACGCCGATGCCGTGCATCCCGGCGACCGCCACGCCATGGATCCCCGGCGGCGCACCGACGCTGTTGCTGGGCGGGACGCCGGCGATCGATGCCAACAGCACCTTGATGTGCAACTGGGCGGGGGTGATCAAGATCGTGATGCCGGGGCAGATGCAGATGTTGATTCCCTGAGATTTTGCGTTTATCCGAATACCGCCGCTGTTCAGGCCTGCGTCGGATCCATCCACTTGCGAAACCACCAGCGCACCCGGGAAATCGGCTTGCCATCGACATCCAGCGGTCGCCCGTCTTCGGCGAACCCCTGTTCCGGTTGCATCAATTGCCCATTCAGATAGCGCGCATCCACCGCCGGTTTGCCGTTCGGGTGAAAGCGCTGATAACGCCCCTCGCGCACACCATCGCGATAAAACTCGGCCTCCGCCACTTGCCCGTCGGGAAAGTAATTGAACGCCTCGCCATGTAACAGCCCGCGCCGGTAGGTGGCCTTGCGCTGCAACCAGCCTTCAGGCGCGTAAAAACTGGCGACACCTTGCAACTTGTCGCGCACGAACGGCATCTGCGCCGAGACCTTGCCGTTGGGGTGATAGAGCAGGGACGTGCCCTGCAATTGGCCCTGGCTGTAATTCAGATCCGCTTGTGCACGACCGCCATCCATGATGTTCAACGGGCCGTCGAGTTGCCCGTCCTGCAGTCGCCCCTTGAGGTGCGTGTCATCCTGCTGCAGATCCAGCGGTGTGATCGCCATGGCGTCTCCTTGTCAGTTGACCTGTACCAGCCCGCCCTTGATGGTCAGCATGCCGCCACCGTCCACGGTCTGCGAAGCCGCGCCTTTGTTGGTCAGGCTGATCCCGGCATCGTTGGTCAGCGTAGTTCCGGCCTTGTTGTCCAGCGAGGTGCCGGCCTGGTTGGTCATGGCGGTGCCGGCCTTCTGGGTGATCGAAGTGCTGGCCGAGGTCGCCAGATCTGCGCCGCTCTTGATCGTGAAACTGCCACCGCTTTGCAGCGTGAGGGTGCCGCTGACCTTGATCGTCAGGTTGCCGTCCACCGTCAGGCTGTAGTCGCCGGTGACCTTGTCGGTGTAATTGCCGCCGGTGCTGTGATTCTGGTCGGCGCCGACTTTCACCGTGCGGCTGTCCTTCACATCGAGGCTGTCGCTGCCGGTCTGGATAGTCACGCTGCGTTTGCCTTTCTCCAGCGTCACGGTTTCATCGCCTTCCTTGACCGTGCGGGTGCGAGCGTTTTGCACCGTGAGGGTTTCGTCGTGGCCGACGGTGGCGGTGGTGTCGTTGAGCACGTTGATCTTCAGGTCTTTCTGCGCTTGCAGGAACACCTCTTCGGCATCCTTCTTGTCCTCGAAACGCAGCTCGTTGAAACCGCCGCCGCCCTTGGACGATTGAGTCTTGATTCCTGATTGGGTCTGATTCGCCGGCAAGGCATAGGGCAGGGCGTTGTCGCCGTTGTACACGCAACCGGTGACCAGCGGTCGATCCGGATCGCCGTCGATGAAGGTCACGATGACTTCCTGGCCGATGCGCGGCACGAACTGCATGCCGAAACCCTTGCCGCTCCAGGGCAACACCACGCGCACCCAACAGGAACTGGTTTCATCGTTCTTGCCGTCGCGATCCCAAGGGAATTGCAACTTGATCCGGCCGTATTCGTCGGTCCAGATTTCCTCGCCGGACTTGCCTACGACGATCGCGGTCTGTGGATGCATGCGCGGTTTGGGCGTGGTACGGGGCGGGCGAAACGGCGTGGCTTTGGGGATGGCTTCGAAGCGGTTGCGATAGCTTTCGTGGCTGGCGTCGTGGGTGACATGCGTGACGACCCAGTCGATGTTCAGGCTTGCGTCTTCGTGGCCGTCGAGGGTGAACCAATGGCCCGGCACCAGCCAGCGGCAGTCGCTTTCACCGACGAAGCGTTTCTCCTCACTGCGCAGCCCGTCGACCCGCTGTTTGGTCAGCGCGTCGCCGCGCGCCTTGGCGTTGTAGCCGCCGGGATGCTCATAGATCGACAGCGGCCCCGCCACGGCCTCGGCCTGGCCGAAAAGTGAAGTGGTCGGTGTGGTGAACTCGTAATCCGTTGCTCTGTATACCCCGGCCACCGCTTGCAGACACACCTGACCCGAGCGGATGCCATGCAACTCGCGCTCGCCCATTTGCTGGCCCAGATATTTGACCTTCGGGCCGTTGGGGATCTGCAAAAAGGCGTCATTGCTGTCGCCCAGCACCAGTGTGTGCTTGCCCTCGTCGTGGGTGAAAAACCAGAAGATGCCTTCCTCTTCCAGTAGCCGTGAGACGAAGGCGAAGTCGGTTTCGCCATATTGCACGCAGTATTCGCGGGGCGTGTAGCTGCCGCTCAGCGAGAGTTTGAAATCGGTGAAGCCGTGGGCCTTGAAAATCGTGGTGACGATGTCCGAGGTGGCGAGGTTCTGGAACACGCGGTTGTTGCTGGCGAGGGTCAGCCACCAGAGCCACGGACGTAAAACCAGTTGATAGCGCTCGGCGGTGGCGTCGGCAGGCAGTTGACGGATTTCAGCGACCAAGGCATCGAACGGGCGCAATTGAGCGTCGTTGTGCAGGGTGATGGTGACGTGGCTGGCGATGGCAGAGGTCAAGGTGAGGGTAGTGCCGTCGTTGAGACCGTTGAGGATTTGCAAACCCGGTCCGTTCAGGGCTTCCTCGCCTGACATTGACTCAGGATAAAGCGCCGACAGCGAAGAGGCGGTGAGGGAGAGCGTGGTGTTGCTGTCGGTGGAGCGGGGCATCGGATTTCCTCAATGACAGCACAAGGCCGGACTCAACCGGTGACGTCGAAAAGAATCGGTCGATGATCCGGGCCGGACATGTCGAAGACATGGGCCAGGCCGGTCAGATCCACAGTCTTTACCGTCACATCGGCAGAGGCCAGCACCCAGTCGAGAATGCCGCCTTTGGCCTGTGTCTGCAGGCCGCCCCAGCATTCATACGCCAAGCCGGCCGTGTCGAGTTGACCGACGTTCTGGTAATCCAGATTGAGGTCGCCGGTGGCAACCCATTTGCCCCCCAATGCCGTGCAGGACTTGAGCTGGCTTTTGGTCACGCCATTTTGTCCGGACTTGAAGTGCGCAAGGAACACATACCCGGTGTAGCCCCTGACACTGTGAGCTTCCACAGCAATCAGATCCCTGTTGAGGGTAAACAGGCTGCCCTGGCTGATGACCTGCAGTTCTTCGAAGCCTTTGACCATGACGATGTAGGCGTTCGAGTATCCACCCGTGAAGGCGTACACGTTGTAGGTGGGGTAGATGGCCGCGAGGTTCTGGCGGTAGTTGTCGATCTGCGCGGAGTGTATTTCACACAGGAAAACGATATCGGCGTTCCAGTAATTGCTGGAGCAACAGTTGTAGAGGAAAACATCGACCTGCGTCTGTTTGTCCAGTGTCGAGGACTTACCGTTTTTTTCGACATTGAAACTTCCGATTCTCATGGCGCGAGCCTTCATTAGAGGCGTGTATGGGAATGATGAAAGCGCTGGATCGACACCTGCTATGAGCCCCTGACGGAAAAGCTGACCCTGCTCTCGGGAAAGTGCCGGGTCAATGATTGAGAGAAGGCCTGGTCACTGCCATTCAACATCTGCGTATAGGTGATCTGCCATTGAATGGCTTCGTCAGCGGTCGTGATCAACTTTGCCAGCTTGCTCATGCAGCCCTCGTTGTACAGGTTGGCGCCCAGCCAGAATCCGGAGGAAGCGTCGGGGCACGGCATGCGTGTTATATACAGTTCGACGTTGGTGATTTTTTCTGGAATTTGCGCGCACAGTGCGCTCCAGGCGCGGATGAAGTTTTCTTCCGCATGCCCGCCGGAATCGTTGGCCTCACGCGGCGCGCCGTATTCGGACGGGTAGGTCAGTGAGCGCTTTTGCAGGGCGATGTACTGTTCTTCTGCGATGGCCGATATCATTTTCGAGTGCGCATCGGCGTTGTATTTTCTTTCCATATCCTGCGCGGCAATCGCGCGCTTGCTCTTCATGTTGGCAAGTTGTTGCTCCTTGACTCTGCGCACCGCACCTTCGTAATCATCCAGTCCATAGCCCAGGCGTTCCCGATGCAGTATCAACGCTTCATGTTCGTAGCTCATACGTCCTGATTCCGCGATTCCGACCATTGTGTCCCAGTATCCGTACTCGCGTTTGGCAGGATGTTCATGGGTTTGCATCACTTCTTTTTTCACGACGGCCCTGACAGAGGGAATGCGAGGGGCCGGGTCGAGTTGCAGCACTGTCTCGCCCATGACGGGCGGCGAGGCGGGCGTGTCGTAGCCATTGTTATGAAAGGTCACCAGATAGCTGTCGTTGCGATTGATTCTGCAAACGCCGCCGACGTGATTCGGATCGTGTTCTGCCTTGGATAACTCGGCAGTGCATAGCGTTGAAAAAGTCGTCATCGGAAATCCTTTGCCAAATGATCTGGAAGAGGGTGCAAAAAGTCAGACACCTTTACTGACGTCACTTCACGTCAACTGAACCCCCAAAGCCGATACCCCGTTGACAGGCCCTGGTTGTAAGCCGTTGCGACCGCATCCATGCAGAGGGCTACGCCTTGGGAGCCCTCCAGCTTGAATTCGCCAAAATTGGGATCAAAAAATACGCAACTGCTGCTTTTGCCAAACAGTACCCAAGGTCGGTAAAAGGCTACGGAATGCCCGCCCAACGTGCCTTTGATCGACAGAATGAAGTAGCGACAGGACGAGGTGAGTACGAACTCGCCGATGGCTTTACCGGCGGTGGCGAAGCTCTGGTAGGTTTCCGCTTTTGTCTGGCCCAGCGATCCCACCCCGCCGGTTCTCAATGCCCCCAGGGTCGCGGCTGACGGGGACCCGGGCGTATCGCCGCTGATGTCCACATACTCTGACTGGAAGTCCGAGGCCTGGCGCGCCGTCTTCTGTTCGTGCAGAAGTCCGGTTTTCATCGTTGGCTTGACGATGTCCTTGAGGTAGTCGTTGCCTTTTTTCTTGGCGATGAGCCATGCGGTGCTGACACCCCGGCAGATGCCGTCCCGGTTGTCGGCGACGAGCAAAAGAAAGCTGGACTGACCGAAGTTGTAGACGCCTTCGCCGTGTCCGTCGATTTTGTCGCAAATGGCCTTGTAGCTCATGCTGCCTCCCAGATTCCGGCGACGCGCTTGCGCACAACTACTCCAACACCCACTCCGCCAACTTCCCTGTCACTTGCGTCATCAACACATTTTCGACATCCCGCGCACCTGCCGCGCTGCACTTGGCGAGCACGGCTTTGACGATTCCTGAATCAAACTCGAACTGTTTACCGGTTGCCGCCTTGTAGCGGCCACGCAGTTTTTCCAGTTTTGCCAGCACAATCCCTTCCAGTGTCTGCTCGTCCAGCGGTCGATACGCAACCACGGTCATGCGCGCCAGAAACGCCGGGCGGAAGGCTTGCAGCAGGACTTTGTGCAGCGCTTCGTTGAAGGCTTCGGAACCGACCTGTGTCGCCGGGGTGTCGAGCAGCAATTCGGCTCCGACATTGCTGGTGGCGAGCATCACGGTGTTCTTGAAGTCCACCACCAGCCCGGTGCCGTCCTCCATCAAGCCTTTGTCGAAAACGTTGTAGAACGCCTCCAGTACATCCGGGTGCGCCTTCTCGATTTCGTCCAGCAACACCACCGAATACGGTTTGCGCCGCACCGCTTCGGTCAGTGCGCCACCGCTGCCATAACCGACGTAACCCGGCGGGGCGCCCTTGAGCTGGCTGACGGTGTGGGCTTCCTGATATTCCGAAAGGTTGATGCTGATCAGATTGCGTTCGCCGCCGTACAGCGCGTCGGCCAGTGCATAGGCGGTTTCGGTTTTGCCGACCCCCGTGGGGCCGACCAGCAAGAACACGCCGACCGGTTTTTGCGGATCGGTGAGCCCTGCGCGGTAAGCCTGCAAACGCTGGGCGATGGTGTTGAGCGCGGTGCTCTGGCCCATGACGCGCTGGCCCATGCGGGTGCCGAGGGTGCGTACGGCATGGGCTTCGTCAGCGAGCATCTTGCCAATGGGAATACCGGTCCATCCAGCAATCACCGCCGCGACGGTTTTGCTCTCGACTTGTTCGGGCACCAGTGGATCGTCCTGGCGAATTGCATCGAGTCCCGCTTCAAGTCTCAGCAATTCAGCAGCCAGATGATCAATGCGGCTGTCGGTGGCTTCGTCAGGTTTGTCGCCGTCGGCGCTTTCGCTCAACGCCAGCAATTCACGGCGGGTCTCGAGCAGCTCGCGTACGGCGACGCGCTCCTCGCCCCAACGAGTTTCCAGTTCGCGAATGGCCTGCACATTGGTTTTCGATTCATTCTCCAGCAGCGTGATGCGCTCACGATGATCCAGCCCCGTGGCCTGCTCCCGGCGCAGGCGCTCGACTTCATCCTTCAAGCTGTTCTGCCGGTGGCGCAGGCTTTCCAGCGGTGGTGGCACATCGTGCTGGCCGAGGGCGACCCGGGCGCAGGCGGTGTCGAGGACGCTGATGGCCTTGTCCGGCAACTGACGGCCGGAGATGTAGCGGTGCGAGAGTTTCACCGCTTCGTGGATCGCTGCGTCCAGCACTTGCACGCCGTGATGCTGTTCGAGTTTGGCAGCCACGCCCCGGAGCATTTCCACGGCGGTGATTTCATCTGGCTCTTCCACCTGCACAAGCTGAAAGCGGCGGGCGAGGGCCGGGTCTTTCTCGAAGTATTTCTTGTATTCCATCCACGTCGTGGCGGCGAGGGTGCGCAACTCGCCCCGAGCCAGGGCCGGTTTGAGCAGGTTGGCCGCATCGCTGCCGCCCTCCGAGCCCCCTGCGCCGATCAGGGTGTGAGCCTCATCGATGAACAGGATGATCGGCTGGTCGGCGCTGCGCACGGCGTCGATCACACCTTTGAGTCGCTGTTCGAATTCGCCTTTGACCCCGGCACCTGCCTGCAACAGACCGAGGTCGAGGACCCGCAGGCTGACCTCCTGCAACGACGGAGGTACGTCGCCGGCAGCGATGCGCAGCGCCAGACCTTCGACCACGGCGGTTTTGCCCACGCCCGGTGCACCCACCAGAATCGGGTTGTTCTGCCGGCGTCTGAGAAGAATATCGATGCACTGACGAATCTCGCCGTCGCGACCGACGATGGGGTCGATGCGCCCGGCGTGGGCGTCAGCGGTCAGATCCTGGGTGTATTGGTCCAGTACCGAGTCCTGCCGCGGCGCCGGATTTCCAGAGGTCACAGAGCGCGGGCCTGCGTGCTCGCGGGAATTCTCCGTCCACTCCAGCAGATTCGCACGCAAGGCTTCCCTGGGGATTCGCAGCAGGGATGACGCACTGTTGAGCAACAGACTGCGGCGTTCGTCCCGGTCGATCAGCGCGAGCAGCAACAGCCCGGAACGGATGCTGTCGATCCCCAGCACGCTGGCCTGCACCACCGCATCTTCCAGTAACCCCAGCGTGTGCGACGACAGCGCCGGAGTCCGGGTGCTGCCGGTCTTGAACAGCTCCAGTGCCTTGTTGATTTCGGACGTCAGTGCATCTCGCTCCAGCCCGAAGCGCGACAGCAGAAAGGCGAAGTCGCCGCCGTCGATGTCGAGCAACTCCAGCAGCAGATGCTCGATCTCGACAAAGTGATGCCCGCGCTGCAGACAGCGCTGGGCGGCGCGTTCGAGGGCGCGGCGGTTGTCCGGGTTGAGGCGTCCGATCAGGCTGGCCAGTTCCATTTCAGGTGATCTCCAGCTGACGAAGGCGGGTTTCGATGCGTTGCACGGTGAGGCTGGCCTGGCGCTGCAGGCCACCGTTCCAGCTCAGCAGTGCCGGGGGCTGACGACTCAGGTTCATCGGTCCCGCACCGCGTACCAGGATCACCAGTTTCACGTCCAGGTCCGGGCCGAAATACAACGCTGCAAGGCTGGCCAGTGCCGGGTGTGCTTCGCCGTCCGGCAAGAACCGGGCAGCCAGGGCCGAGGACAATGGGCCGAGTGTCAGACGAATCCCCGCGTGTTCATCCCAGACCCGCGTACCGGCGACGGCGCTGCGACCGAGTTGCAGGTTGCGCCCGCCGACCTTCATGACACTGCGGCTGGCGCGTGGAATTTCACGCCAGGCACCTTCATAGGCGCTCAGTTCCACCGGTACGGAAAATTGCTCACGGACAATGGCCGCGAACCCGGCCAGAGATCTGCGGCCATCGGCGTACAAGGCGGTGCAGGCCAGAACAGCGCAGTCGGGCATCGCCTGGCGCTCCTGCAGCGACTTGGGCAGCAAACCGGTCAGCGCCCGCAATTGCGCCTGCACCGGCGAGGCGCCGGGTGGGGTGAAACCGAGGGCGATCCGGTGCTTGCGCATCACTTTGTAGAGCAGGCTGAGTAGCCGATGCTGGAACAGATCGAGGAACTCGGCGGGTGCGTGATCCCTGGCCCGGGCCCGTTGTTGCAGCCACTCCTGATAGGCGTAGGGCAGCGGACCGTCCGGGCCGCCGAGGCCGAACATCGGCGTGGTCAGGGTCGGTGGCGCGTCCGGTGTTTCCTCGAAGCTTTCGATCTGGCTGGCAGCGAACACGGGCGTCAGCGGCCCGCGCAATTTCAGCGCTTCGGCCTGGGGCGACGTACCCGAGCCGAGAGAGTCGGCCTGCGGTTGTTCGCGCTCCAGCAACAGCAATGCCTGCAACCATTCGAATGCCTGCGGATCGCGGCGCAGACGCTGGCCCAGCGTCAGAGCGACAGGGGCATGCCGGCTTGGGGTTGCCATGCCTTGACCTCCTTGTCCGCCTGCATGAGCACTGTGCGCACAAAGCGATTGGCCGTGGCGTACACCGAGAAGAACTGTGCAAGCACCGCCGAGAACAGCACCGCGCTGCTGCCGACAAAATGCTGCGGATCAAGCTGCAACTGCACTTCGAGCCCGTTGCGCCAGCCGCGCCAGGCATCGGCGCCGACATGGCCGATCACCCGTTCGCAAGCGAGGCTCAGCACCCCATCGATCTGGCGCACCGCGCCGGCCTCGTCGCGCAGATTGTGCAGATGCAGAATCTCCTTCAACGCATCCAGCGCCTGCGGCCCTTCGACCAGTGACAGATGATTGAGGGTCAGTTGCGACACCAGCCGCCAGCGCGAATCACCGTCGAGTCGCGGCAGACTCTGCGGGCTCGGCGGATTGCGCAGGCGTGCCCACGCCACCGGCCCCGGCCGTTCGAACCCCAGCGGCATACCGGCAGGCAGGCTCTGGGCCAGGTGCCGGTTGGTGCACAGTAGTTCGGCTGTCAGGCTGTAGTCGGGCAGATCGGTTTGCGGCTCGAAACGGGTGTCGACCACGCTCACCAGCACGTCACTGCCGAGCCGGTTCGGTGACTGGCCGCTGACTCGCCGCGCATGCCAGTAGCGCTGTTGATCGCCGCCGCTGTGCTGGCTGCCGTAATAAGCGGGCAGACGTTGCACGCCGGCGCCGGAGCTTGAGCGCATTGCGCGAATACTGTGGATCTCGACACTGTTTTCCCGATGGCTGTCGGCGATCAACCGGTATTCGCTGCGGGTGCCGTCGGGGCGCAGCGGCTCGGAGGTGCGCGGGAACAGGTTGATCACCGGTGCGCAGCCGAGGGCGATATCACTGGCCTGCAAGTGCAGACGACTGACTGGAGCGCGGTCGAAAACGATGTACAGGTAGAGCGTCTGGCCGTCGCTGCAAGCACCGCCCAGTGGCAGGTCGAAGAAATGAAATTTTTCCGGGAAGGCAAAGTACTCCGCCAACAGGCGCATGCCCGGATGCACACCGTCCTCGTCGGGCAGCAGCACTTCGTCATCGGCGAACCCGACGATCCGTGGAAGACCCTTCAGTTTCGCGGGAACGCTCCCCGGTGCACCGGCCAGAACCTGCACGGCATGGGCACCGAGCAAGTCATAGAGTCCGGCGTTGATCACTGGCGAGGCGGCCAGATGAATGCGTAAACGGTCGATCTCCAGCCCGGACCATTGGCTTTCGCCCAGGCAACGCAGGCTCAAGCGCAACGCCGAACGGGACTGCGCCACTCCGGTCAGCGCCTGGGCCTCGTCACTGCCCAGCAACAGCGCTTCGGTCACTTCGATCGGCCACAGTCGTACAGCGGCACTGGTGCGAAAGTGAATGCTTTCGCCCTTGCCGGTCGTGACGAACAGCGGCGTGTCCCGCGGCAGGGGATAGCCACCGTCGAGCTTGCCTTTGCTCGGGTCTGGCTCGAATTGCACGATGGCGCAGGAGGGTAACGGGCGCATCGCCAGGGGGTAAAGTTGCTCCAGCAGGGCGTCGCTGAATTGCGCGTAGTCGTCATCCAGCCGTCGTTGCAGACGCGCTGCGAGCAAAGCGAAGCCTTCGAGCAGACGTTCGACATGCGGGTCGGGGCATTCGCCGGGCGACAGTTCCAGTCGCCGGGCAACTTTCGGATAGCGCTCGGCAAACTGGCTGCCCGCATGGCGCAACCAGGTCAGTTCGCGTTGGTAATAGTCGAGCAGTTGCGGGTCAATCGAGTCGCTCATGGCGCACCTCCAACCCTTCGTTGCCAGGCTCGATGACAAATGCCACTGGCCACTGCTGCCGACTGCTGCGCAGCTCGCCGCGCAGGCGGATGCTCAACCTCTGCGGCTGTTCGGGCAGGGGATTGACCTGCACCTCGCCCAGCAGCAGGCGCGGTTCGAAATGGGTGATGGCCTCGCGGATATCCCGCGCCAGCCGGCGACGGTCATCGCTGCGCTGTTGTTGCAAAGCGCTCCAGTCGGCAATGCCGTAGTCGATCACGCTGGGTGGTTGCGTCAGCGTGCGCGGGCCTCGGCGGGTATTGAACAGACGCGCCAGTTCGGCGTGCACGGAGTCGAGCAATCCCTGACGATCGAACGCCTGCGCGCCCTCGGCGTCGCCGGACGCGAGGCGTTCGAACAGCGGCGGAACAATGCCGGTGCCGGCCATGGCCATTGCGTCCGGTTACTTGCTGGCCTTGTTGGCGGCCAGGTCCCACACCGTACCGGCGGTGCCTTCCTTGGTACCGTCGTCTTTCTGCGCGGTGAGTTCCCACTTGATCTTGGTGAAGTTCAGGGACAGGGTTTCCACCGGTTTGCCCCCGGTGCCGCCGCTGACGCTGACGTTGGAGATCACCACGTTGGTCAGGGTGTAGTTGATGAACGGCATGATCTGCCCGCTGCCTTCGGCGGCGTTGCGACCGATGGTGATCTTGGCTTCCGGGATCGGCTTGCCGGCGCAGCAGTACTCGTTGAGGGAGGGCGTCGAGCTGTCGATGAATTTGGTCAGGGTGAACTCACCGATGTGCGGCCGGCCGGAGGTGCGTTCCGAGTTGCTGACGTCGTTGGTCACCTGCATCGCCACGTTGTGGCTGTAGGACATGACTTCGATCTTGTCCTTGTAGCCCTCGAGCAGGCTGTCGCCTTTGATGTCGCCGCCGAGGTCGAGAATGATTGCATCCATCGCTTGAAACTCCTGAAGGTTATCGCGCTAGACAAACGGGGGAGGGAGCGCCCGCAGGGAAATCCTGCGGGCGCAGGCAGGTCAAGCGGCTACCGGAGGCGGCAGGGTCGCGACCAGGCGGATCGATGCCGTCAGTTCTTCGAGCTGAAAGTGCGGCCGCAGGAACACGGTCGCGCGATAGGCGCCGGGTTTGCCGGCGACTTCGGTGACGTCCACCCGCGCCTCACGCAGCGGGTACTGCGCCTTGATTTCCTGCGGCGCGTTGTCATTGATCAGCACGTAGTCGGCGATCCAGTTGTTGAGATAAGTCTGCACGTTGTCGCGGGTCATGAAACTGCCGACCTTGTCGCGCATGATCACCTTCAGGTAATGGGCGAAACGCGAGGCCGCGAGCACGTAAGGCAGCATCGCCGAGATCCGTGCGTTGGCGTTGGCCTCGTTGGTGTTGTAGACCTTTGACTTGTTGGTGGTCTGGCCGCCGAAGAACACTGCAATGTCGCTGTTCTTCTTGTGGCACAGGGCGATGAAGCCGAGGTCATTGAGTTCCTTTTCGCGGCGGTCGGTGATCGCCACTTCGGTCGGGCACTTGAGCGACAGGTCGCCGGAACTGGTGCGGAACGTGTGCGCCGGCAGGCCTTCGACCGCGCCGCCACCCTCGGCACCCCGGATTGCCGCGCACCAGCCGTATTTGGCAAAGGCTTCTGTGATGCGTTGCGACAATGCCCAGGCGGCGTTACCCCACAGGTATTTGCTGTGGTCGGTGCCGTTGGTGTCTTCGACGTAGTTGATGCCTTCCACCGGCGAAGTGTCCGGGCCGTAGGGCAGGCGCAACAGAAAGTGCGGCAGGACCAGTGAGACGTAGCGCGAGTCTTCGCTTTCGCGGAATGAACGCCACTTGATCAGTTCCTGGCTCTCGAACACTTTCGACAGGTCACGCGGTACGGCCAGTTCGGTGAAGCTGTTCATGTCGAACAGACGCGGGCTGGCAGCGGCAATGAACGGCGCGTGCGCGGCGGCGGCAACGTTCGACAGTTTTTCCAACAGGCCGATGTCCTGCGGATGACGGCCGAAAGTGTAATCACCCACCAGCAGGCTGAACGGGTGGCCACCAAAGGTGCCGTATTCCTCTTCGTAGATCTTCTTGAACAGCGCGCTCTGGTCGAACTCGACGGCTTTTTCCAGATCGTTCTGCAGCTCTTTCTGCGTCACATTGAGCAGGCGCAGTTTCAGCCGGCTGCTGGTTTCGGTGTTCTGCACCAGCATGTGCAGGCCGCGCCAGGACGCTTCGAGTTTTTGCAGGTCCGGGTGATGCAGCACTTCGTTGAGCTGGGCACTGATCAGCTCATCGATCTTGCTGATGCGGTCGTTGATCATCGCCACGGTGTCCTTGTCGATGGCCATGCCTTCGTCAAGTACCTGGGTGGCGAATTCCGCGAGCATGTCGCGGGCATAGTCCTGCTGGCTGTCGTCATGGGCCATGCGGCCCTCGGCGATGATCCGGTCAAGCAGGGATAAAGTCTCGGCGGCAGCATTTTCGCTGGCTTGATTCTGGGCGGCGGCGGGCATGGCGAATTCTTCCTCGGTCAGGTGGACGATCAGGCTTGCGGTTCGGCCGGGGCCTCGGCATCAGATGCCGGGACAGCGTTGTCCGGGCGGGCCGACTTGATCTCTTGCAAGCCTTCGGTGTTGGCGATGACATCGCGCAGCAGCTTGTCGAGATCATCGTTGCCGTCGAGTTTGGTCAGCAGGTCGCGCAGACGCTGACGGGCTTCGTACAGGCGGCGCAGCGGGGTGACTTGCTCCACGACCTTGACCGGGTCGAAATCGTCGATGTGTTTGAACTTGAGTTCGATATTGAGCTTGCTGTCGTCGCCGCTGAGGGTGTTGTTGACTTGCAGTGTGGCGCGAGGGGCGATGGAGGCGAGTACATCGTTGAAGTTGTCGCGGTCGATTTCGGTGAAACGTCGTTCATTCAGTTTTGGCAATGGTTCGAGCGGTTTGCCCGAGAGGTCGGCGAGGATCCCGACCACCAGCGGCAATTCCTTTTTCTCGATGGCGTTGCCGATTTCGACGTCGTAGGTGATTTGCACTCGGGGCGGGCGAACCCGGTCGAGCTTGTGCTGGGTACTTTCTGCCATGGCGGCGGACTCCGATGCGATGGACGGGCGCAATGCATCGGGGAGGCCCGTTCATCGCTTTCCCTTGCTGGACCACAGGTTAGAAAGGGAGGCAGATGACCTGTCGTTCCTTTGACAAACCTTCCACATTCGGCTGTAGGAACCGAACTACCCAAGACGCTAGAACAGGTCTATAAAAATGCAAGCGAAAAACTTTTTTGGACTGGGTCACGAAAAGGAAAATTCATTTTGTCTTCACGACTTTTTCTAACAATCGGCTTTTCGTTGCTGGCCGGCTGTTCGTTCTTCGGGCCGAAAGTCGACCTCGACAGCCTGACCCTCGACGTCGCACCCAAGGCCAACGACGACACACCGATTGCCGTGGATTTCATCGCGGTCAATGATCCGGACCTGCTCAAGCAACTGTCGGGCATCAGCGCTCAGCAATGGTTCGCCGGGCGCGAGCAGTATCAGCGCGATTATCGTCAGTCGATGAGCGTGTGGGGACTGGAACTGGTACCGGGGCAATTCATCGACCGCCAACCCTTCCCGCTGGGGGGCAAGCGGGCGGCTGGACTTTTGGTCTTCGCCAGCTATAACACACCCGGAGCGCACCGCTTGCGGCTGGACGATCAGAGCGATGCATGGCTCAAGTTCGACAGCCGCGAGATGACGCTGGTCAGCAAGGAAAACTGAAAAAAACCGTCCGCCGCCGGTTCGCGGTGCTGTCGAAGGGAGTCGTATGAGTCTGCTACCTGACGCGGTCTGTTGGCATGAAGGCATGCAGTTGCTGCCACAGCATTTTCAGTTGCAGGGCCTGCGGGCCGAAGCACTCGGTGCGCACCTGGCCCAGGCCTGCAATCCGTGGTTCTTTGGTGTCAGTCACATGGAGTTCGATCCTTCGGCGATGAGTGCCGGCATCGTGAGGGTCGTGTCGTTGCAAGGAACGATGCCCGACGGCTTGCCGGTCGATCTGCAAGCGGGTGTCGGCCCCCCGCTGGAACTGGATGTCGGTCCGGCCATCAACGAGACCGACGATGCAACGGTCACTGTGTACCTGGCGATCAGTCCGCTGTGGCGCGCCGGTCAGCTGCTGCCGCTCAAGGGGCGTCTGCAATCGGTGGTCGGTGAAGCGTTGCCGGATCTTACCAGTGGCGAATTCCCGGAATCGATCACGGTATGGCGACCCAATCCGCGCCTGTGCACGCAACTGAACAAGGCTGACTCGATCTGTCTGCCGCTGCTGAAAGTCCGCCGGGAGGGCGGCGGGTTCCTGCCGTTGCCCTACACTCCACCGACGCCGGTCCTGCTGCCGGATTCGCCTTTGGGCCGGCGGATTGCCGGGCTCTGCGCACGGGCCCGGGAGAAATGCCTGTTTCTCGGCGGGCGTCTGCGGCAGGCGCAACAGTCCGGCAATCTGGACGATGCGCTGGAGATCCGTCGTCAACTGACGGCGTTATGGGCGCGGCTGCCGGAAGTGGAAGGCTCGCTGAACAGCCGCATCGCCCATCCGCAGGCGTTGTACGTGCAGTTGCTGGGACTGGCCGGTGCGTGGTCGGCGCTGGATCCGCTGGCGGGCGTGCCGTCGTTCGCGCCGCTGGACTTCTTCGAGTTGCAGCGCGGTTACGAACCGCTGCTGGACTGGCTGGAAACCTGCCTGGAACTGATCCGCGCCGGTTACCGCAGCATCGCGTTCGAACGCAGCGAACACAGCTTTTCCATTCAGTTGCCGGACGAGCAGCCCAGTCAGCGGCTGGTCATCGGCTTGCGCATGCCCAATGGCGCCAGCGAACAGGCGGCCGGTGATTGGCTGCGGGGTGCGATCATCGCCTCGGCGCCGCACATCGCCTTGCTCAGTCGCCAGCGCATGAGCGGTCTGACGCACCAGGCCATGAGCCGCAACGAGCAGGTGGCCTACAGCGTCGGCGAGGACACCCGGTTGTTTGTGGTGACGGCCGAAGGCAACTGGTTCGACGCGCAATTGCCGCTGGTGATCGCCGCACCGGCCAACCGGTTGACCAGCAGTCCGTGGCAAGTGGTGTTGTTTGTCGCCCAGAACAGTGAACGTGCCTGATCACACAAGGAACGCCCTATGTCGCAAGGAAGTGCCGCAAGCCTGGGTTTGCAGGACGCACCGTTGAGCAGCGCGTTCCGTCAGGCGTGGCAGCAATGGCAATTGGACTGGAGCCAGTTGCCCAAGGACAGCGAAGACGAAGCGGCGCTGGTGGAAACCGTCGTCGAGCTTTCGACCCAGGCGTCCCAGCGTTTGTGGCGCACGGCGTATTCACGGGTTGGCGATTCGGCGACCGGGCAGGTCAAGGCACTGGTGTACGCCTTTGTCGCGCTGGTCGATGAAACGCTGCTGTTCAGTCCTTGGCCGGGCCAGGCGGCGTGGCAGGACAAACCGTTGGAATCACGCCTGTACTCGACTCGTCAGGCCGGTGAGCAGTTGCCGGCGGCGATTCAGGCCCTGCTCGATGAACAACAGGCCACCAGCCGCGATCTGGCCAACGTCTATCTGCAATGTTTGATTCTCGGCTTTCATGGCCGTTTGCGTGGCGAGCACAGTCAGGCGCAACTGGAGAAGTGGCGTCTGGCGCTGTTCAGTTTTGCCTGGCAGGACGAAGCCAGTTACGAAGGCGTGAGCCAGCGCCTGCTGCAGCCTTCGCAGGCCCCGCCATTGCAGTTGCCGGTACGCACCGCGCTGCCGGACGGCTTTCGACTGGCGTTGGGCATTCTGGCGATGGTGCTGCTCTTGACCGGGCTGGGTCAGTTCCTCTGGCGTGACATTCGTTCCGAGTTGGAACCGGTGTTGCAGATGACCGAATCGGTGACCCAGTCGGAGCAGGATTCATGAGCACGCTGACGATGGTCGCCTGGGTTGTCGCCGTGCTGCTGTTGCTGGTGATCATTGCCGTGGCGGTTTGGTGGTTGCGCACACAGAGCGGTGCGGCGATCCGCAGTTTCTATGCTGCTGTACGCCATATGGAACAGGAGCAGGGCAGTCGCGATCGCTATCAGATGCCATGGCTGCTGATGCTGGGCGACGAAACCCAGGGCACTCAACTGGTGACGGAGTGGCGCTTGCAGCCCACCGACAAACCGGCGTGGTTCGGTCGTTGGTGGTCGGACCCGGAAGGTGCGGTGCTGGTGGTGCCGCAGGCGCTGTTCCTGCCGGATGAAGGTATGCATTTGCAACGTGGCGGCTGGTGGCGTTTGCTCGGGTTGATCCTGCGCCTGCGCGGCAAGCGTCCGCTGGACGGGGTGATCTGGACGGTGCCGGCCAGCCGTTTGAGCAATCTGGAGCAAGCCACCCAGCTCGGTCTGGCAGCCCGGCGACGCTTCATCGATTTGCTGCAACGCTTCGGATTGAGTGTGCCGGTCTATGTGATCGTCACCGGTCTGGAAGAGCTGCCCGGGTTTCAGGAGTTGATGGGTGCGTTGCCCGAGGATGCTCGCGAGCGCACATTGGGCTGGTCTTCACCTTTTGCGCGCGACGCCGTGTGGCAAGGACTGTGGAGCGATCAGGCACTGGATCGCCTGCACCGCGCCGTGTCGGAAGCCGTGATCGAAATCGGCACGTTGTCCGGGTCTCTCGGCGCCGATCTGTATGCCTTGCCGGAGCGCCTGGAAACCTTGCGGCGTGGCTTGCAGAGCGTGCTCGAACCGGTATTTCAAGGCAATG
Organism: Pseudomonas sp. KCJK9016; assembly: GCF_046231795.1. Taxonomy (NCBI): domain Bacteria; kingdom Pseudomonadati; phylum Pseudomonadota; class Gammaproteobacteria; order Pseudomonadales; family Pseudomonadaceae; genus Pseudomonas; species Pseudomonas sp. KCJK9016. The sequence goes on from NZ_JBJJMM010000007.1 coordinate 29,931, forward strand.
CGCAAGGTGAGGCACCCTGTTTTCGCGGGGTGTATTTCAGTGCCAATCAGCCATCGGAAGATGCGCTGGACGGATTCTCCGCCGAGGACAGCGGCCTGCAGCGCAGTGCGTTCATGCGTCAGTTGTGGCGTCAGCGGCTGGTGGGTGAGCGGGGGCTGGCCCTGGGCGTGCCACGCCTGTTGCGCTTGCGACAGCGCTGGCAGCGGGTGACCGCCGGTATCGCACTGGTGGTCGGTGTGGTCTGGGCGGTGGCGATGGTCTGGATCTGGCGCGACTCCACCAGGGATGCCCACGAGCTGGCACGGCTGATGCTGGGTGCACAGAAAAGTTACGTTGCGGTCACTGACGACGCGCACCGTATCGAGCCCACGCGGCGCAACGTACAGAGTTTCTGGCGGGTGCTGGAGCGAGCGCCGCATTGGCATTACGTTTCGCTGGCGTTTCCGGCTTCATGGTTTTCCTCGGTGGACGCAGAGATTGAACGGGCACTGTACGGCTCTTTGCAGCGCCAGATGGTTCAGCCGTTGCACCAGCTGCTGGTGGCGGAACTGGCGAAAATCAAGACAATTCGTGCCACTGACCGGCGTACCGGTATTGAAGGCGAAGACCCGGCGCAGTGGCAGAACTACCAGAAGGCCACGGATCTGGTGGACCGCGCATTGCGTCTTGAACAGCAGAACCAGTTGTTTGCCCAGGTGCAGAACAACCCGCGCGTCCCGCTGGATGATCTGGTGCTGTTGAGCAACAGCGCGCTGTCGTTGAATCTCAATGCGGCCACTGTTTCCCATTCCACGTATTACAACCGTTTGCTGGCGTCGGGTGATGGCGGTGATCTGCAGGCGCTGGATCTGAGTGTCGAGCGCCCGTCGATTACCAACAACTTCAGCGGGCTGATGGAGCGCTGGCTCGATCAGTATTTTCTCGCCGACAACTTTGTGAGCAGGGCCGGTTACCTCAAGCTGCATCTGGAACAGCTCGAGGCCGGAAGTGGCAACAGTCTCAAGGAACTGGAAGACCTGCGGGCGCTGATCGATGACCTGCAAGCAGCGATCGCGCTGACCAACTCGACCTGGAGTCGCGGCAAGGGCCAGGAACTGGTGCCGGGCTACCGCGACTTTCTCGACAAGGTACGCAAGAGCTCGCTGCTCGGCCCGGCGGTCGAGCAGCAACTGGATGCGCAGGCCGGCAAGTTGCAGCAGAGTTTTCGCGATCAGTGGATCGCCCAGGTCGGTTCGCGCGGCAACCTGCTGGTGCAGCAGGGCAGCGGGCAATTGGCATTGCAGGATCAGGTGGTGAAGCTCAACAACGCGGTGCAGGCGCTGTTCAAGCGTGACTTCTTGTCCGTCGCCATGCGCGCCAGCGAAGACAGCGTCAATATCCAGGGCAAGATCGTTGATGGTGATGATCTCAATACGTCGCTCGACTACTTCAGCAGCTACAAGAGTTATGTCGCCGAAGAACTGCCACGCATTCCTCCGGTTTATCGCGATGCCTTGCTGCAAGCGGCCGAAGGTGCGGCGGCGCAGGCCATGTGGCTGAGCCTCAAGGATCACGACGACCAGACCCATCCTTACGCGGTGTTCAACGTCAAGGCCGAGCAAGCCATGGCTCTGCAAAAGGCGTTTGTCGACGTCCATCGCAGTGATCTGGCGGCTCGCTTGCAGGCTGCACTCAATCGCCGGGCCATGGCACAGATCGTCAATGGTCTGGATGAAATCACCGCGCAACCGCTGTTCGGCGGGCGCGCGGAAATCAGTCAGTGGGACGGTTCGAAAAACCTCGGCCTGCAACTGTTCGGCGCCAGCGATGTGCAGGATCTGAAGCTCAGCCTCAAGCAGCAATTCAACACCATGCTCGGGATCACCGAGCGGCGCAGTTCTGCGTTGCAGTGGTTGCTGACCCAGCAGGGCAATCTGTCGGCGCTGGACTATGAGCGCGTCACCCAGTTCAGCGCACTCAATGACGAACTGCTCAAGTACAAGGATGCGAACCCGGCCAGTTCGCCGGCGCAGATCGAACAGTTGGTCAGCCGAGACTTCATCGACATGGATACCGGCTCCTGCGTGCAGGTGCTGCAGACCGCCAATCTGGCGGGCGGGCGCGGCACGCTGGCGATGCGTGCGGTGGAGCTGCAGCAGTCGGCCATGCAGCGTTGCCAGTACCTGCAACAGCAGCAGGCCGCGGCGGCGTGGAATGAGCTGGCCGGCTATTTCAATCAATACCTGGCCGACCGTTTTCCGTTTGCCAACGGCATACAGGCGCAGGACGCCGACCCGGCGCGGGTACAGCATTTTCTGGAAATCATCGACAAACGCCTGCCAGTGGCCCAGGCCGGCCTGCTGCAGAACCAGACGCCGGAACGGCTGGCGGCGGAGGATTTTCTCAACCGTCTGAAACAGGCAAGTCTGTGGCTGACGCCGCTGTTCGTGCGGGACAAGAGCGGCATTCTCGGGGTGGAAATGGATGTGCGCTGGCGCACCGACCGCGACGATGAGCGCGGTGCCGACCAGGTGATTGCCGGCGGTTTGCTGGCCGGCAGTCAGCAGATCAGTTATCCCGCCGCCGAGCAGCCGAATCTGCACTGGAGGGTGGGGCAGCCGATCCGTCTGACCTTGCGCTGGGCGCGCAACGGACGCGAGCGCCCGGTCAATGATCCGCTGCAACCGAATCTGGTGGTGCGCGACCTTGAGGCCGGGTGGGAGTACGGCGGGCCATGGTCGTTGCTGCGGCTGATGCGCGCGCATTTTTCGGTGCAGCGCCAGCCGAGCATGGATTACACGGATTTCCCGCTGACACTGCGCCTGCCGGTCACGGCACTCAATGACAGCGTCACGACTGAGTTCGCCCGGATGTTCGTGCGTCTGTCGTTGATGAGTCAGGGCTCGAAGCAGCCATTGTCGATTCCGCCGTTGCCGACCCGGGCGCCGCGCTCGCCGTTTCAGGTGACCGGTACCACCGCTTCCATTGAATCTCGCAAGGAGGACCTGTGAGCCTGCCGTCTGCCTCGCTGCCGAACCTGATGGACCCATTGCTCGCACCGATCAGCGAAGACGCGCCTTGCGGTGTGGATCTGCGTTACGAACGGGAGTTCGACCTGATTCGAGAGCTGCGACGCGAGGATGATGCGAGCCTGCCCGCCGGTGTCTGGCAAACGACCCTGAAACAGGCGAACTGGCCGGAAGTGGAAAGGCTTGCCGCGACCTTGCTGACCGAGCGCAGCAAGGACCTGATGCTCGCCGCCTGGCTCGGCGAAGCGTGGCTGCATCAGCAGGGACTGGATGGACTGCCCGGCAGTCTGGCGCTGATCGTCGGCTTGTGTGAGCGTTACCCGGAACAGCTTCATCCGCAAGCCGAGGAGGGCGACCAGTCGTGGCGGGTGATTCCACTGGAGTGGCTGGTGCGACGCTACAGTGAAGTGCTGTTGACGCGGGTGCCGCTGTTCGGCTCGCACAATAGCGAGTTCGAAGCCTATAACCTGGAAACCTGGCGACGCCTGCAGGTCATGCAGGTGCTGGCCAACGACAGCAAGAGCGCCAAGGCCTTGGTGGAATCGGCGCGCAATGAACAGAAGAAACTCAGCGACCAGATACGTGCCACGCCGTTGGCGTATTGGCTGCGCCAGCAGGGCAATCTGCTGCTGAGCCAGCAACACCTGCAACGCCTGGACACCTGGAGTGATACATATCTGGGTGATCAAGGGCCGGGTTTGCGGCCCTTGCAGGACATCATTCAAGCGCTGCTGACCCTGGTCCAGGAGTTCATCGCGATGCACCCACAGAAACCGGCGCCGGTCGTACCTCCTGAAGATCCTGCGATGGAAGCGTCACCAGTAGATGAAACGCCTGTGGCGACGCAAGTCTTCCGTGAGCCGGCGAGCCGTGAAGAAGCCTATCGGCAATTGCTGCTGATCGCCGAATACCTGGCCCGTACCGAACCCCACAGCCCCGTGCCTTACCTGATCCGGCGCGGGGTGGAGTGGGGCAACAAACCGTTGAGCGAACTGCTCGGCGAGCTGATTTCCGCCGACGCCGAGTCGCGGCGGCTGTGGACGTTGCTCGGGGTGCTTTAGTGCACGCGCTGGTTGTTCTGCCTGGGCGGTAACGTCAGTGGTGTGAGTACCGGTTCCCCGGCAAAGAACGCCACCAGGTTTTTGCCCACCAGCTCCACGGTGCCCTGGGTGGCTTCCGGTGACAGCCCGGCAACGTGCGGGGTGAGAATTACATTGCTCAGGGTTTTCAGTGCATCGGGCACCTGGGGTTCATGATCGAATACATCCAGCGCTGCGCCGGCGATCCGCCGTTGTTCGAGGGCGGTGATCAGGTCCGCGGTGTTTATCACACTGGCACGGGCTATGTTGACGATAAACCCCTTGGGCCCCAGGGCATCGAGTACCGCGCGGGTCACCAGATGCTGGCTGCCGATGCCGCCGGGCGTCGCGACCACCAGAAAGTCCGACGCTCGCGCCAGCTCGGTCGGGGTCGAGCAGAACGCGTAGGGCACGTCGTTGCGCACCTGGCGGTTGTGGTAGTTGATTTCCATGTCGAAACCCAGGTTCGCCCGTTTGGCGATGGCCATGCCCACTGCGCCGAGGCCGAGAATGCCCATGCGTTTGCCCGCCAGGGACGGGCGCATGATCTTCGGCCATTCTCCACGGCGCACCGCCGCATCGCAGCGTGGAATGTCGCGCACCAGGGCCAGCAGCAGCGCCATGGCATGGTCGGCCACCGACGACGCGTTGACCCCGGCGCCGTTGGTCACGGTGATCCCCCGGTTGCTGGCGGCTTGCAGGTCCACCTGCTCATAACCGGCACCGATCACACAGATGATTTTCAGCGCAGGCAGCGCGGCGATTTCTTCAGCGTACAGACCCAGCGGACCACGGGTCAGTACCGCGTCGATGCGGGTACCGTGGGTAGCAATGGCCTGGGCACGTTCGGCGGGAGTCGGCGCGAGGATCAGGTGAAAGCCCTGTCGTTCGAGTATCGGCAGGTAGTCATTGATGGTTTCAACCAGTACCAGAACGGTGGCGGGCATTGCTCGGCTCCTGTGATCGGTCGGCGTGTCGGGCGCGAAAGTCGTGTCAGAGTGCTGATTCCAGAGCGGTTTGGCAATGGCCGACATTGCCCCGCACCAGCCAGTGTAGGAGCTGATACGGGGCGCGTGCGGGCGCTTCGTCAGAACGCAGTCCCGATGCCGTGTACAGATGCATCAACTGGCGTACTGGGCGATGCCGTTGCCGAATGACCAGTTTTCTTTCTTTACCTCGACCAGATTGATGAACACATCCTCCAGCCGGATCGACAGCTGTGTGTTCAGGTTGCCGGCAATGGTCTGGTACAGCGCCTTTTTCTGCTCCAGCGTCCGGCCTTCATTGAGGGTGATCTGGATGATCACCAATTGGTCGCTGCGCTGGATCCCCAGATATTGCGTATCGAAGACGAAATGCTCGCCGTCGTGCTCGGCCAGAATCTGGAAATTGTCGTGTTCCGGCACATTGATCGTGTTGCGCATGGCGGCGTAGATCTGCTCGCCGACGCGTCTGGCGAAGGTCGGGTCGGGGCGTTTCTTCAGTTCGATGCGAACGAGGGGCATGGGAGGGCTCCGTGGGACAGGGGGACTGGAAAGGGCTGTCAGTCGGTTCGCCATTGGGTATAGCCGAAAAATGCCAGTAGGTGAGGTTGTTTAAAAACGTTAGGAAACGGACGCCTCGTACTGCGGGATTTACGGATGTTGCCTACGAGTGCTGCCGGATTTATCCGCTATACGGTGAGATGTGAAGCACGAAAACATAGAGAGCAGGACAGGGCTCGTTCTTCAGGATGAAGCGGCGGCCTGGACGGAAATTGCCATCAGCCAAGGAAGGCCAATGCTTCAGAACAACCGTGAAAACCTGGAACTCGACAGGCTGCACAACGAAACGCGAAAACTTGTGGCTGAACGGCAAAAGCTTCTGGCGGAAGAAAAGAAGCTGAAGTGGGAGACGTATTTTTATCCAGTCGCGGTAGTGGCCGGCGTGTTAACGGCAAGCGCGGCATTGGCGGGCGTCTTTTTCAGGTTTTGAGCGTTCGTTTTCGCCATCTTCAGACACATGACCCAAAAGGAAATCAACATGAGCACCTATGACGCCAAAGCCAGAATGGAACAACTGGAGCGGGAACACGATGAGTGGGCCGAAAAAATGCGGATCAAAAACAGGAAAGAAATGCGCCCGATCTGGGGTTTGCTGGGGCTGGGTATCTTTTGCATGTCCCTTGGCTTCATGTTGGCCCGATCGATTTGATCGGGTTTTCCCATGGCGCATTCGGTGCCGGAACGTGTCATAAAACGACATTTTACGTATCTGGTGCCGACAACTATTTTCCCAAAAACGACAACCCTGCAATCTGCTCCGCACAACCATTCCTCAGCTAAGTCTTTGCTTCTGCTCATTTATCGCGGAGAATCGCGCCCCTGTTTCGGCCGGAGCATGTCTGTCGGTTTTTTCCGACGCGTCCTGACCGAGTGGCAAGTGACCGGAATGCGGAGATCCGACCGGATGAATGATCAGGCCAATAGCGTCGAGCAACGCTTTGAAGCGGCAGCACCAGCCCAATTGTCGAGCTGGAGTCGCCAAGACACTACCTGGATGTTGGGACTGTTCGGGACGGCGATTGGCGCCGGCACCCTGTTTTTGCCGATCAACGCTGGTCTGGGTGGCTTCTGGCCGCTGGTGATCCTCGCGCTGCTGGCATTCCCGATGACTTTCTTCGCACACCGCGGCCTGACCCGCTTCGTGCTCTCCGGTCGCGAAGGCGCGGACATCACTGACGTGGTGGAGCAGCATTTCGGCATCAAGGCCGGCGCGCTGATCACTCTGCTTTATTTCTTCGCGATCTTCCCGATCCTGCTGATCTACAGCGTCGGCCTGACCAACACCGTCGCCAGTTTCCTCGAACATCAACTGCACATCACGCCGCCGCCGCGCGTGTTGCTGTCGTTCGCGCTGATTCTCGGTCTGCTGGCCGTGGTGCGCTGCGGCGAGCAGGTGATCGTCAAGGCCATGAGCCTGATGGTGTATCCGTTCATCGTCGCGCTGCTGTTTCTCGCGGTGTACCTGATTCCGCACTGGAACGGCGGCATCCTCAGCACCGCTTCCCAGGTGCCGGCGCCGTCGGCGCTGTTGCACACGCTGTGGCTGGCAATCCCGGTGATGGTGTTCTCGTTCAACCACTCGCCGATCATCTCGGCATTCGCGGTAGACCAGAAGCGCCGTTACGGTGTTCATGCCGATGAGCGCAGCTCGCAGATCCTGTCCCGCGCCCACCTGCTGATGGTGGTGATGGTGCTGTTCTTCGTCTTCAGTTGCGTGCTGACCCTGTCGCCGGAACAACTGGCGGAAGCCAAGGCGCAGAATCTGTCGATCCTGTCGTACCTGGCCAACCACTTCAGCAACCCGACCATCGCGTTCGCGGCACCGCTGATTGCGTTCGTGGCGATTTCCAAGTCGTTCCTGGGCCATTACATCGGCGCGAGCGAAGGCCTTAAAGGTCTGATCGTGAAGAGCGGCAAGCGCCCGGGCGCCAAGGCTCTGGATCGCATTGTCGCGGCGTTCATGCTGGTGGTGTGCTGGATCGTGGCGACCCTGAACCCGAGCATTCTGGGCATGATCGAAACGATCGGTGGTCCGGTCATCGCGGCGATTCTGTTCCTGATGCCGATGTATGCGATCCGCAAGGTACCGGCCATGGCTCGTTATCGCGGTCAGGCGTCGAACGTGTTTGTCGTTGCCGTAGGCCTGGTGGCCATTTCGGCGTTGATCTACTCGCTGGCCGCCTGACGCCAGAACGGCAGCAGCAGACGGGGGCGAGCAATTCGCCCCCGTTTTTGCAGAACCCTCTCAGTGCCTGATCCAGGGCACGCATCCGCAGATTTAAACGGCTACGCTTGAAAGGCACTTTTCCCCGGAGATGCCTCATGCCCCGTGCCCGACCCCAACTGATCAGCGCCAAACTGGAAAAACTCCATCCCACCCAGTTGACGGTCGGCCTTGCCGAAGTCGCCGACAAGCGTCAGGAATGGAAAAAGCTCAAACGCAAGGAACGGGCGGCGGCGCTGGACAATCACTGGTTCCCCAGTGTGCTCGGGCCTGAAGGGGTCTACTACATCGTCGATCACCACCACTTCGGTCTTGCGCTGATCGAGGAAGAGGTGAAGAAGGCGTCCTTGCTGGTGCTCAAGGATTTGTCCTTTGTCGACCCGGTGACGTTCTGGAGCGTAATGAACTTCAACCAGTGGGCGCATCCTTACGACGGGCGCGGTGTCCGGCGCACCTTTGAAGCCATTCCCAGGTCCATCGCCGATCTGCAGGACGATCCTTATCGCAGCCTCGCCGGGCGCCTGCGCCGGGCCGGTGGTTATGCCAAGGATGCCACGCCCTACAGTGAATTCCTCTGGGCCGACTTCTTTCGCAGCCGTATCGCCAGAGATCAGCTCCATGAGCTGAGCCCCAAATTGCAGAGCAAGGCCATGGACCTGGCCCGCAGTCAGGAAGCCCGGTATCTGCCGGGGTGGGTGGGTCCGATTGTCAACTGAACCTCTGAGTGCCACTTCCCGACCCGAAGTGCAAAGCCGTAGCCAGGACCTGCTGGCCGGGTTGTCGATTGCCGGTCTGTTGTTGCCCGAAGCCGTGGCGTATTCGAGCATTGCCGCGCTGCCGCCGCAGGCCGGCGTGATTGCGTTGTTTGCCGGGCTGCTGTGTTACGCATTGATCGGCACCAGCCGCTTTGCCGTGGTCTCGGCCACGTCTTCATCGGCAGCGGTGCTGGCGGCGGTGACGGCTTCGCTGGCCGGCGGCGATCCGGCATTGCGCCTGAGCCTGGCGGTCGGTCTGGTGATGATGACCGGGGTGTTGTTCCTGCTGGCAGGGCTGTTCAAGCTCGGTAGCGTCACTTCATTCATTGCCAAACCGGTATTGCGCGGCTTCGCCTTGGGGCTGGCGGTGACGATCATCCTCAAGCAGGTGGCGAGCGTCGTCGATGTACACCTCAGGGACAGCAACCTGATCCGTTTCCTGCCGCAGTTGCTCGGGCAATGGTCGCACTGGAACCTGGCGGGTGCCGCAGTGGCGGTGACGGCGTTGCTGGTACTGATGGTCTGTGCCCGCTTTCGTCGAGTGCCGGGTGGATTGATTGTTGTCGCATTGGGGATTGCCGCCAGCCAGTGGCTGAATCTGCCGGCCCACGGGGTGAAGCTGATCGGGGTGATTGATCTGGCGCTGGAGACGCCCAGCCTGCCGGACATGCCGTTTGCCGACTGGCTGCGCCTCGGGGAACTGGCGTTCGCCATGGTGATGATTCTGTATGCCGAGTCATACGGGTCGATCAGCTCGTTTGCCCTGAAACATGGCGACCGGGTCTCGTCGAACCGCGATCTGCTTGCTCTGGGGGCGTCCAATCTGTTGTCGGGGCTGTTTCATGGCATGCCGGCCGGAGCGGGGTACTCGGCAACCTCCGCCAATGAAGCGGCGGGTGCCACGTCACGTCTGGCGGGTATTGTCGCGGCGCTGGTGGTGCTACTGATCGTGGTGACGGTGCTGCCTTGCATTGCTCTGACACCGGAACCGGTGCTGGCCGCCATCGTGATTCACGCTCTGTGGCGGGCGTTGAGCCTGCAACCGCTGGGCCGATATTTCATCTGGCGACGCGACCGTTTGTTGGTGATCTGCGCAGTGGCGGCGGTGCTGGTGCTGGGCGTGCTCGACGGTTTGCTGCTGGCGGTGGCTATCAGTGTGGTGCTGATGCTCAAGCAGATGTCCTCGGCGGATATCCAGGTGCTGGGGCAGATGGGTGGCGGTCACGACTATGTCGACGTGCAGCGTCATCCGGATGCGCAGGAAATCCCCGGCGTGTTGATCGTGCGGCCGAGTGAGGCGCTGTTCTTTGCCAACGTGGAGCGGATTCTTGGCGGCGCGCTGCGGCTGGCCCGTCATGCGCCAGCGACGGTGCATACGATCATCCTGAGTCTGGAAGAATCGCCGGACCTGGACGGCACCAGCATCGAAGCGCTGGAGGCGTTCTTCCTGCAGGTTCGGGCCGAAGACAAACTGTTGATTCTGGCACGTCTCAAGCATCAGGCGCAGACGGTGCTGATGCAATTGCCCGAGCAGGAGCGCGAGCAGGTATTGCTGAGTGACTTGAGTGTGGACGGTGCGGTTCGGCAGGCACTCAAACTCAATGCATGAGTTTGCGCAGGCATAAAAAAACGCCGCTCATCTCGCGATGGGCGGCGTTTTTTCATTGCGTTGCAGCGTCAGGCTTGAACGACAGGAATCTTGGCGTTCGCGGCCGCTTCACGGAACTCGGCAATCTGGTCGAAGGACAGGTAGCGGTAAACATCGGCCGCCATGCTGTCGATCTTGCCAGCGTATTCCATGTACTCCTCGACGGTCGGCAGGCGACCCAGGATCGACGCCACGGACGCCAGCTCGGCCGAAGCCAGGTAGACGTTCGCGCCGTCACCCAGACGGTTCGGGAAGTTGCGGGTCGACGTCGACACCACGGTGCTGTTCGGCTCGACGCGTGCCTGGTTACCCATGCACAGCGAGCAGCCCGGCATTTCCATGCGGGCGCCGGCCTTGCCGTAGATGCCGTAGTAGCCTTCTTCGGTCAGCTGGTGAGCGTCCATCTTGGTCGGCGGCGACAGCCACAGACGGGTTGGCAGCTGACCCTTGACCTGATCCAGCAGTTTGCCGGCAGCGCGGAAGTGACCGATGTTGGTCATGCACGAACCGATGAACACTTCGTTGATCTTCTCGCCAGCCACGCTGGAGAGCAGACGGGCGTCGTCCGGATCGTTCGGCGCGCAGAGCACAGGCTCTTTGATGTCGGCCAGATCGATCTCGATCACTTCGGCGTATTCGGCGTCCTTGTCGGCTTCCATCAGCTCAGGGTTGGCCAGCCAGGCTTCCATCGCCTGGGCACGACGTTCCATGGTGCGGGCATCGCCGTAGCCTTCGCCGATCATCCAGCGCAGCAGGGTGATGTTCGACTGCAGGTATTCGGCGATGGCCTTTTCCGGCAGCTTGATGGTGCAACCGGCGGCGGAACGCTCGGCGGAAGCGTCGGACAGTTCGAATGCCTGCTCGACGGTCAGCTCGTCCAGGCCTTCGATTTCCAGGATGCGGCCGGAGAAGGCGTTCTTCTTGCCTTTCTTCTCGACGGTCAGCAGACCTTTCTGGATCGCGTAGTAAGGGATGGCATGAACCAGGTCACGCAGGGTGATGCCAGGTTGCAGTTTGCCCTTGAAGCGGACCAGGATCGATTCCGGCATGTCCAGCGGCATGACGCCGGTGGCGGCGGCAAACGCGACCAGACCGGAACCGGCCGGGAACGAGATGCCCATCGGGAAACGGGTGTGCGAGTCGCCACCGGTACCCACGGTGTCCGGCAGCAGCATGCGGTTCAGCCACGAGTGGATGATACCGTCGCCCGGACGCAGGGAAACGCCGCCACGGGTCATGATGAAGTCAGGCAGGGTGTGGTGGGTGGTCACGTCGATCGGCTTTGGATAAGCCGCGGTGTGGCAGAAGGACTGCATCACCAGATCGGCGGAGAAGCCCAGGCACGCCAGGTCTTTCAGTTCGTCACGGGTCATCGGACCGGTGGTGTCCTGAGAGCCGACGGTGGTCATCTTCGGTTCGCAGTAGGTGCCAGGACGCACGCCTTTGCCTTTTGGCAGGCCACAGGCCTTGCCGACCATCTTCTGTGCCAGGGTGTAGCCCTTGCCGGTGTCGACAGGCGCTTCAGGCAGCTTGAACAGGTCGGTCGGGCCCAGGCCCAGTTCGGCACGCGCCTTCTCGGTCAGGCCGCGGCCGACGATCAGCGGGATACGGCCACCGGCGCGGACTTCGTCCAGCAGCACCGGAGTCTTCAGTTCGAAGGTGGTGATGACGTCGTCGGTGCCGTGCTTGCAGACTTTGCCGGCGTGCGGGTAAACGTCGATCACGTCGCCCATGTTCAGGTTCGAGACGTCGAACTCGATCGGCAGTGCGCCGGCGTCTTCCATGGTGTTGTAGAAGATCGGGGCGATTTTCGAGCCGAAGCAGAAACCGCCGGCGCGCTTGTTCGGAACGTAAGGAATGTCGTCGCCGAAGAACCACAGCACCGAGTTGGTGGCGGATTTACGCGAAGAACCGGTGCCGACCACGTCACCCACATAGGCGACCGGGAAGCCCTTGGCCTTGACTTCTTCGATCTGCTTGAGCGGGCCGATGGCGCCTTGTTGCTCAGGCACGATGCCGTCACGGGCCATTTTCAGCATGGCCAGGGCGTGCAGCGGGATGTCAGGACGCGACCAGGCGTCCGGGGCAGGGGACAGGTCGTCGGTGTTGGTTTCGCCAGGCACCTTGAAAACGGTCAGGCTGTACTTGTCGGCGATGGCAGGCTTGTTGGTGAACCACTCGCCGGCAGCCCAGGATTCCAGCACGGCCTTGGCGTGGACATTGCCCGCCTTGGCTTTTTCGGCTACGTCGTGGAAGGCATCGAACATCAGCAGGGTGTGCTTGAGCTGTTCGGCTGCGACGGCGGCCAGTTCGGCGTTGTCCAGCAGCTCAACCATGGTGGCGATGTTGTAGCCGCCCTGCATGGTACCGAGCAGTTCGACGGCGCGCTTCTTGTCGATCAGCGGGGAGGTGGCTTCGCCCTTGGCGATGGCGGACAGGAAACCGGCCTTGACGTAAGCGGCTTCGTCCACTCCCGGCGGTACGCGATTGGTGATCAGGTCAACGAGGAAAGCTTCTTCGCCAGCCGGAGGATTCTTCAGCAGCTCGACCAGGCCTGCAGTTTGTTCGGCGTTAAGCGGCTGGGGAACGATACCCAGTGCTGCGCGCTCTTCGATATGTTTGCGGTAGGCTTCAAGCACAGTTATTACCCTCATCAGTGGTCCCAAATGGGTGTCCGGGACGCTCATCCCGAAATTGCCGTACTCATGCTCCTCACGACGTTGTGGGTCGTTCGGCCAGAATTACCGGCAATTCCTTACAGAAGCTGCTTTCAAAGTTTTACGCCTGCAGAACGGGGAGCTGATGAGGGTTGGCGAAGGGGTTTTCCCCGCTGGAAAAAACCTCCGCCAACACCGCTCTGAAGGAACGACTGTGCTCGTGACGCTTTGAAAACAGCTTCTAACGGACATTGGCGCCTAAAAAGGCTGGCTGATTCTACGGCAAAAAAAATTTAAAGGTAAGTCGGGCTCTATTGGACTTTGGTGGCGTTGTGCGTTGGCAGGCCAAACCCCGATCCAGCGCTTGCCCCTGACGTTTGAGGGGTGATGAATGCCGGACAAAGGGCTAACATGCCGGCCTGTTCCGCGTTTCAAGTGTTCTGCCCCTTTATGCCCAATCAGACCATCAAGACACCCTGCGTCGGCCTCTGCTCCACTGTTTACGGTGACCTGGTGTGCCGTGGCTGCAAGCGTTTCCACCACGAAGTGATCCACTGGAACGGTTACAACGAGGAGGAAAAACGTGCGGTGTGGCTGCGTCTCGAGCAATTGCTGTCACAAGTGATGGCCAGCAAGGTCGAGGTCTTCGATCCGGCGCGCCTGCGCCAGCAGCTGGAACAGCGCAAGATCCGTTTCGTGCCGCATCAGTCGGAGTATTGCTGGGCTTATCAGCTGATCGCCCGGGGCGCGCGGGTGATCATTAACCTGGAAGCCTACGGGATGGTGCTGCTGCCGGAGTTTCGCGACTGGAACCTGCCGGAGTTGCGCGACGCCATTGATCGGGAATTTTTCCTGCTGTCGGAAGCCCACTATCAGCGCTACATTGCGCCCGGCTTTTTGAAGGGCGCGCTGGGCGAGTGAGCGTTACCTGTGGCGAACATGCTCGCCACAGGATGACAACAGTGCTTAATGCTTCACCGCCAACTCCACCAAATGGTCCTCAACCTCCTGCGGCTTGAGCACCAGCACATCGCTTTCCAGCGCATCGAGCACCACTTCGGCGGTATTGCCGATCAACGCCCCTGACAACCCGGTGCGCGCCACGGTACCGATCACGGTCACCGCAGCCTGCAGCTTGTGCGCCATGAACGGAATCAGCACATCCGCCGGGCCTTCCTCGACATGCAGATGTTCGTCATCGACATCGAACTCGGCCTGGAACGCCCGGCATTGCTCGCGATAACGCGCCTCGATGGTTTCCTTGAGCTGGAAGGTCGGGTCCGCCGCCGACAGCATCGGTGATGGATGGGCGGCAATCACATGCAAATGCCCCTTGGCCAGGCTGGCGATGTCATAACCGTGATCGATGATGGTGGTGTGCAGGTGACGATGTTCGCCGTCGGCGTTGCCCACATCGACTGCCGCCAGAATCACCTTGTCCTTCCAGGAACCGGCGGTTTTCACCAGCAGCACCGGGGCAGGGCAATGGCGCAGCAGTTTCCAGTCCGTCGGGGTCAGCAGGGCCTTTTTCAGCGAGCTGTCGGGGAAATGCTGTTTGATCACCAGCCCGCAGCCTTCGGCCTGCTGCACGTCGATGATGGTTTCGTGCGGGCTATCGTTCCACGCCTGTTCGGTGGTGACGCTGTAGCCGTCCGCCAGCAGCGCGGCCTTGAGCACGCTGAGCATGCCCGCGTGATCGTGCTTCTTGTCGCAGACCAGCAGGTGCAGATGGGCCTGGGTCACCCCGGCGATCAGCTTGGCGCGCTTGAGCGCCAGACTTTCCGCGTGTTCGGGTTCGATGACCACCAGAATGCTGCGAATGGCTTGCATGAGTGAGTCTCCAGCAATGAAAAGGCACGGCGTTGCACAACTATAGTTGTTGCTCATCCGTCTGCGACTTGATGCATATCAACGCCGGCGGCTGGTGGTCTGCGGGCAGGCCGGTATAATCGGCGCCCTTCGCTCGAACACCTTTGACCGTGAGCCCCATGATCCTTCCCGAAATCCACGAATTCCTTGGCTGCCGCACGCCAGACGCCTGGGTCCAGGCCGCGCTGGCCGATCAGGAAACCCTGCTGATCGACCACAAGAACTGCGAGTTCAAGGCCGCCAGTACCGCATTGAGCCTGATCGCCAAGTACCACTCCCATGTCGATCTGATCAACATGATGTCGCGTCTGGCCCGGGAAGAACTGGTGCACCACGAGCAGGTCATGCGCATCATGAAACGACGCAAGATCGAACTGCGCCAGCTTCACGCCGGTCGTTATGCCTCGAGCCTGCGCAAAGTGGTGCGCAGCCACGAACCGGTGAAACTGGTCGACACCCTGGTGGTCGGCGCCTTCATCGAAGCCCGCAGTTGCGAGCGTTTCGAAGCGCTGGTGCCGCACCTGGACGAAGAACTCGGCAAGTTCTACTTCGGCCTGCTGAAAAGCGAGGCCCGGCATTTCCAGGGTTACCTGAAACTGGCCTACCAGTACGGCGACGCCAAAGACATCGCTCAGGTGATCGAGAAAGTCCGCGCCGCCGAGCGGGACCTGATCGAGTCCCCGGACGAGGAGTTCCGGTTCCACAGCGGCGTGCCCGTCGCGGCATGAATTGTTAAAAACTCTTAAGAGCATGAAACTTCAACGAAAACCGGCCCCTGAGGCCGGTTTTTGCTGCCCGCAATAAACGTCTTGCCTGCGAATGCCGCCATAATGTCGCCCACTTTTCTGAGGGTTGGCGGCGGTCGTTATGGATAACCTGGGTTTTGGCAGAGTCCTGCTGGTGGAAGACGATGAGCGTCTGGCTGCGCTGATCGCCCACTTTCTTGAACAACACGGCTACGAGGTGCGCACGGTGCATCGAGGCGACCTGGCGGTGGCTGCGTTCCTCGAATTCAGGCCCAAAGTGGTGGTGCTCGACCTGATGCTGCCGGGGCAAAGCGGCCTGCACGTATGCCGGGAGATCCGCAGCGTCTCGGACACGCCGATTGTCATCCTGACCGCCAAGGAAGATGACCTCGACCACATTCTGGGCCTGGAGTCAGGTGCCGACGATTACGTGATCAAACCGATCAAACCACCCGTGCTGTTGGCCCGTCTGCGGGCACTCCAGCGCCGTCAGGTGCCGGACAGCGGCGTGGTCAGCTCCCTGGAGTTCGGCCAGTTGCACATTGATCGCAGCTGCCGCGAAGTGCGTCTGGCCGGCGAGCTGATCGAGCTGACCACCATGGAATTCGAATTGCTGTGGCTGCTGGCCAGTGCCGCTGGCAACATCCTGTCGCGCGATGACATTCTCAACCGCATGCGCGGCATTGCTTTCGATGGCCTCAATCGCAGCGTCGACGTGTACATCAGCAAGTTGCGCAACAAACTCAAGGACAATCCTCGCGAGCCGGTGTGCATCAAGACCGTGTGGGGCAAGGGCTATCTGTTCAATCCGTTTGCGTGGGAGTTGTAGATGCTGCGGTTATTTCTCGGCCTGTTTCTGGTGATGACCGTCGGGCTGGTGGCGGCGCTGCAAACCGTCGAACACACCTTCAACGCGCTGCTCGACAACCAGATGCAGGCCTACAACCGCGAGGCGGTGCGCGGCCAGGCCTGGTCGTTGATCGAGCACATGCGCGACCAGCAAGGCGCAGCGCGCGAGGCGCAACTGGACGCACTGCGTCCGCACTACGGGCTGACATTGAGTCTGGTCGAGGCCGATCAACTGAACCTCAGCGATGCGGAAAAAGCCGAACTGGCCCAGGGTCTGCTGGTGATCCGCCACGACTACACGCAATTCATCAGCAACATCGATGGCGGCTCGCAACTGCTCAGCATCAAGCTGCCGCCCGAGCCGAGCCTGATGCCGTTCTACATTTCGGCGGCTTACATGATGCTGGCTGTGCTGCTCGGCATCGTCCTGTACTTCTGGGTGCGCCCGCACTGGCGTGATCTGGAAAAACTGCGACTGGCCGCCGAGCGATTCGGCGACAACGACCTGTCGGTGCGGATCCAGCTGTCCAGGCGTTCGAACATCCGCGATCTGGCCGAGCACTTCAACCTGATGGCGGCGCGCATCGAAGGCCTGATCGCCAATCAGCGTGAACTGACCAACGCTGTGTCCCACGAACTGCGCACGCCGATTGCGCGGTTGTCGTTCGAACTCGATCAGCTCAAGCAGCAGCCAGACGCCAGCCAGAATCGCGAGCTGATTGCGGATATGTACGCCGACCTTGGCGAACTGGAAGAAATGGTCTCTGAACTGCTGACCTACGCCAGCCTCGAACGCGGCGCGACGGTGATCACCCGGGAAAACATCCAGGCTGCCAACTGGCTCGACAGTGTGGTCGGGAGTGTGGCGCTGGAGGCCGAGGCGGCGGGTGTGCAACTGCTGATTGGCGAGTGCCGGGTCGAAGAGGTACGGATCGAGCCGCGCTTCATGGCGCGGGCGGTGATCAATCTGCTGCGCAATGCCATTCGCTATGCCGAGCAGCGGGTCGAGGTATCGCTGGTACGTATCGGTGATCAATACGAGGTGAAGGTCAACGACGACGGTCCGGGCGTGCCGCTGGAAGGCCGGGAGAAGATTTTCGAACCGTTCTCGCGCCTGGATGCCAGCCGTGATCGCCGCACCGGCGGCTTCGGTCTCGGGCTGGCTCTGGTACGCCGGGTATCGCAATCCCACGGCGGGCAGGTCGAGGTCGGCGAATCACCGTGGGGCGGGGCGTCGTTTCGCATGACTTGGGCGCATCTGGATTGATCACTTGCCCCTGAAGGGAGGGTCTCGTTCAACTGAGGACGTAGTCCACCGGTTTCAGGGCGGGCGGCAAAGGCTCGACGCCCAGCTCCGCCAGAATATCCCGCTCGATGCCCCGCACCAGCGCATCGGTCGGCAAATCGTTTTCATCGCGCCCGAACGGGTCTTCCAGCTCATCGGCAATCGCATCCAGACCGAAAAAGGTGTAGCTGACAATCGCCGTGAACAGCGGCGTCAGCCAGCCCAGCGGTTCGGCCATGGCGAATGGCAACAGGATGCAGAACAGATAAATCGTGCGGTGCAGCAGCAAGGTGTAAGGGAAGGGCAGCGGCGTGTTCTTGATCCGCTCGCACACCGCTTGCGCCTGGGTCAGGCTGGTCAGGTGGTTGGCCAGCAACATGTAGCGCCATTCGCTGAGGTCGCCCGCTTCATGCAGATCGGAACATTGCTGACCGATCGTTTGCAGGATCCGCCCGCTGTAGTCCGGCACCTGTGCGTCATGTTGCGGGGTGATCCACTCGGCGCTGGCGGCGGCTTCGTTCTCCCGGCGCAGACGCGCATTCAGGGCATGGGCGAAACCGCAGAGGTTGAGCAACAGCAAGCGGCGTTGTGCCGATTCGCGGATGACATGGGTTTCGCGAATAAAGGAACGCACATGCACGATCACTTCGCCCCAGGCCTTGCGCGCTTCATACCAGCGGTCGTAGCAGGCGTTGTTGCGAAAATTCATGAAGATCGACAGCGACAGACCGAGCAGCGTGAAGGGTGTGGCGTTGACCTTGGTGAAGTTGCTTGGATGGAGGATTTCCACCAGCACGATGGCCGAGGCCAGCAGCGTGACCATCAAGGTGCGCAGCGCGATGCGCTTGGCAATCGAGCCCTTGAGGGTGAACAGAATGGCGAACTGGTTGACCTTGGGTCGGATGATCATGCTGTTTTTGCCTTGAAAACGTGGCGGTTCAGCCGCCGGTCATGTTCATGAAACGCACCACTTGCACGTCATCGTTCACTTCAAAGTTGTGCCGGTAAGGCTTGAGCTTCATGGCGTCGATGATCGCTTTCTCCAGCCGTTGCGGTTGACTCGGGTGGGCGCGCAGCACGGCTTTCAGATCCACCGAATGCTCGTTCCCCAGACACAGTAGCAAACGTCCCTCGACGGTCAGCCGCACACGGTTACAGGTACCGCAGAAGTTGTGGCTGTGGGGCGAGATGAATCCCAGCCGGATGTGCGGCGCTTCGGCCAGCCGCCAGTAGCGCGACGGTCCCTGGGTCGACTCGGCGGAGTCGATCAGGGTATAGCGCTCGGCGATCCGCTCGCGCACCTGAGTGCTTGAAAAGAACGCCTCGGCGCGGCTGTGTTCGCTGATGATCCCGAGCGGCATTTCCTCGATGAAGGAGATGTCCAGATCCCGATCGATGGCGAACTGCACCAGATCGTTGATCTCGTGATCGTTGCGGCCCTGCATCACCACGCAGTTGAGTTTAGTGCGGGTAAAACCGGCCTCGCGTGCGGCGTCGATGCCGTTGATCACCTGTGCCAGGTCACCGGTGCGGGTCATTTGCCTGAAGCGCTCGGCATCGAGGCTGTCGAGGCTGATGTTTAGGCGCCTGACCCCGGCGTCGAACAACGGGCCGGCCAGTTTGCCGAGCTGCGAGCCGTTGGTGGTCAGGCACAGTTCGCGCAGGCCGGGCAGGGCAGCGATCTGCTTGCACAAGCCGACGACGCCGGGACGAATCAGCGGCTCGCCACCGGTCAGGCGGATCTTGCGAGTGCCCAGCGCCACGAAGCTCTGCGCCAGCTGGAAGATCTCCTCCAGTGTCAGCACCTGCTGGCGCGGCAGGAACTGCATGTCTTCGGCCATGCAATAAACGCAGCGAAAGTCGCAGCGGTCGGTGACCGACATGCGCAGGTAGTCGACGCGGCGGTTGTAACCATCGATCAGGACGCGCTCTGACATGACAGCCTCGCAGGTATGAAAACCGTTGTTAACGGTGGGAGTTGGCGCAGGTTATGGGCAACTTTCAAAGGCGTCCAATCACTATTTATGAATGGCCGATTGATGGGCTCGATGATGAATGTTTTTTCACGACTCATTGCTCGCGTTAGTTTTGCAACTTGGCGTATTTAAAGGGTTTTATTCCGTGATAGATGCTTTCGATAACGCAGTCATTAATAGCGATTAGACAAGTTTTTGCAGCGGTTCATATCCTTGTTTCCGTCAAACGAAACGACCGTTTTTGAACTTGAAAGTCAGTCGTCGCTGTTTAAACCCGATCAGGTTTTTGCCTGTGTGCATCGTCATGGAGAAGTCCCATGTCACAAGTCGACCGTTACAAACCCTACAAAGGCGCCGCTGCGGGATGGGGCGCTGTCATCAGCCTCACCAAAAACTGGCTGGGCAGTGAAAACGCCCTGAAAAACATCCGCGCCATGCTCAAGACCAACCAGAACGGCGGCTTCGACTGCCCCGGTTGTGCCTGGGGCGAAGCACCCGGTGCGGGCATGCTGAAGTTCTGCGAGAACGGCGCCAAAGCGGTGAACTGGGAAGCCACCGGGCGCCTGGTCGATCCGGCGTTCTTCAACAAGTACACGGTGTCGTCACTGGCCGAGCAAAGCGATTACTGGCTTGAATATCAGGGCCGGATCACCCATCCGATGCGCTACGACGCGCGGATCGACCGCTATGTCGAAACCACGTGGGAAGAAGCCTTCGCCCTGATCGCCCGCCACCTCAAGGGCCTGAAATCGCCCCACGAAGCCGAGTTCTACACCTCGGGCCGCGCCAGCAATGAAGCGGCGTTTCTCTATCAGTTGTTCGTTCGTGCCTACGGCACCAACAACTTCCCGGACTGCTCCAACATGTGCCACGAAGCCAGTGCGGTGAGCATGGGTGAGAGCCTCGGTGTCGGCAAAGGCACGGTGGTCTATGAAGACCTGCACCACGCGGACGCGATCTTCGTCATCGGCCAGAACCCCGGCACCAACCACCCGCGCATGCTCGAACCGCTGCGTGAAGCAGTGAAACGCGGTGCTCAGGTGGTGTGCATCAATCCGCTCAAGGAGCGTGGGCTGGAGCGTTTCCAGAACCCGCAAAACCCGATCGAGATGCTCAGCAACGGCTGGGAAGCGACCAACACCGCGTACTTCCGCCCGGCACTGGGCGGTGACATGGCGATGATTCGCGGCATGGCCAAATTCCTGCTCGAGTGGGAGCGCGAAGCCCAAGCCACGGGCGGCGAGCCGGTGTTCGATCGCGCATTCATTGCCGAACACACGTCGGGTCTGGACAGCTATCTGGCCGAAGTCGATGCCACCCGTTGGGAGCACATTGTCGAGCAGTCCGGCGTGACCCTCGCCGACATCGAACTGGCCGCACGCATGTATGCCCGTGCCAGGAGCGTGATCATGTGCTGGGCCATGGGCCTGACGCAGCACGTGCATTCGGTGCCGACCCTGCAGGAAGTCATCAACCTGCAACTGCTGCGCGGCAACGTCGGCCGTCCGGGCGCCGGGCTGTCGCCGGTGCGCGGTCACAGTAACGTGCAGGGCGACCGCACCATGGGCATCAATGAACTGGCGCCGACCGAGCTGATGGACGCTCTGGAAAAACGCTTCAACTTCAAGGTGCCGCGCATGCATGGCCACAACACGGTGATGGCGATCGGTGCCATGGAGCGTGGTGAAGCCAAGGTGTTCATCGGCCTGGGCGGCAACTTTGCTCAAGCCACGCCGGACACCCCGCGCACCCACGCGGCGATGCGCAAACTCGACCTGAGCGTGCACATCTCGACCAAGCTCAACCGCAGCCATCTGGTGACCGGACGTGACGCATTGATCTTGCCGTGCCTGGGCCGCACCGACATCGACGTTCAGGCCGAAGGCCCGCAAGGTGTGACCGTGGAAGACACCTTCAGCATGGTGCATTTGTCGTTCGGTCAATTGAAGCCGAAGTCGGCGCACCTGAAATCCGAACCGGCCATCATCGCGGGAATCGCCGCCGCGACCTTGGGCAAGCATCCGATCGACTGGGAATGGGTCGTGGGCGATTACGGGCGCATTCGCAATCTGATTGCCGACGTGATTCCGGGTTTCGAAAATTTCAACGAAAAACTGTTGATTCCCGGTGGCTTCCACCTCGGCAACGACGCCTCGGACCGCGTCTGGAAAACCGAATCCGGCAAGGCTCAGTTCACGCCGTGTGTGCTGCCCGAGCATCTGGTCAGCGAAGGCGTGCGCAACTTGCCGGTCAAGCCGCATCTGATCCTGCAAACCATGCGTTCCCACGATCAGTACAACACCACGCTGTATGGCCTCGACGACCGTTATCGCGGGGTCTACGGCATGCGCGACGTGGTGTTCGCCAACGAACAGGACATTCGCCGGCTCGGTTTCGAACCGGGGCAGAAGGTCGATCTGGTGGCGCTGTGGGACGACGAGCGTGAACGTCGGGTCAGCGGTTTTACCCTGATCGCCTACGACATCCCGGCCGGGCAGGCGGCCGCGTACTACCCGGAAACCAATCCGCTGGTGCCGCTGGAAAGCTACGGCGATCGCACTTACACGCCGACTTCCAAGTTCGTGGCGATCCGTCTCGAAGCGGCCGAGGCGAGCAACCTGATCCCGTCGTCGGTGGCCTGACCGACCCACGCGATCCAACCCTTTTGCAATCCGACTGGCTGCAGGCGTTCGCGCCTGGCGGTGGCCCGAGCGTGTGCTGCCGCTTTTCAGCCTTGATGAGGACATCATCATGTTCAATCTGGAGGCACTGGACCTGGCGCGAATTCAATTCGCGTTCACGGTTTCGTTCCACATCATTTTCCCGGCGATCACCATTGGTCTTGCGAGTTTCCTGGCGGTACTCGAAGGCCTGTGGCTGAAAACCCATAACGACACTTACCGCGATCTCTACCATTTCTGGTCGAAGATTTTCGCCGTCAACTTCGGCATGGGCGTGGTGTCCGGTCTGGTCATGGCGTACCAGTTCGGCACCAACTGGAGCGGGTTCTCCGACTTTGCCGGCAGCATCACCGGGCCGTTGCTGACCTATGAAGTGCTGACGGCGTTTTTCCTTGAAGCCGGGTTCCTCGGGGTGATGCTGTTCGGCTGGAATCGCGTGGGTCGTGGCTTGCACTTCTTCGCCACGGTGATGGTCGCCATCGGTACGCTGATCTCGACCTTCTGGATTCTCGCTTCCAACAGCTGGATGCAGACCCCGCAGGGGTTCGACATCGTCGATGGTCGGGTGATGCCGCTGGACTGGCTGGCCATCGTGTTCAACCCGTCGTTCCCGTTCCGTCTGGCGCACATGGCGATTGCCGCATTCGTGGCCACGGCGTTCTTCGTCGGCGCTTCGGCGGCCTGGCATTTGCTGCGCGGCAACGACACCCGACCGGTGCGCAAGATGTTTTCCATGGCGCTGTGGATGGCGCTGATCGTGGCACCGATTCAAGCGGTGGTCGGTGACGCCCATGGCTTGAACACCCTGGAACACCAACCGGCCAAAATCGCCGCCATCGAAGGGCACTGGGAGAACGCCGACAATGAGCCAACGCCGCTGGTGCTGTTCGGCCTTCCGGACATGCAGGCGGAGAAGACCCGATACGCCATCGAGATTCCGTACCTCGGCAGCCTGATTCTCACTCACAGCCTCGACAAGCAGATCCCGGCGCTCAAGAGCTTCCCGAAAGAAGACCGGCCGAACTCCACCGTGATTTTCTGGAGCTTCCGCGTCATGGCCGGGCTGGGCATGTTGATGATTCTGGTCGGTGTGCTGGGCCTGGCGCTGCGGCGCAACGGCAAGGTCTACCGGCATCGCGGCTTCCAGCGGCTGGTGCTGCTGATGGGACCGAGCGGCCTGATCGCGTTGCTGGCGGGCTGGATCACCACTGAAGTCGGACGTCAGCCGTGGGTGGTGTACGGACTGATGCGCACCCATGACGCCGCGTCGCAACATTCGGTGGCGCAGATGAGTACGTCGCTGGCGCTGTTCGTGGTGATCTACTGCTCGGTGTTCACCGTCGGCATCGGCTACATGATGAAACTGGTGAGCAAGGGCCCGCAGCCGCACCACGAACATCCGCCCGCAGGCACTCCAGTGCAGACCCCGCGCCGGCCACTCTCGGCGGTCACCGACAACCTCGAATCCGCGACCCGGATCCACTGAAAAAGGAGCGTTGAGTCATGGGTATCCAAGGTATCGATCTCTCGTTGATCTGGGGCGTGATCATTGCCTTCGGGGTGATGATGTACGTGATCATGGACGGCTTCGATCTGGGCCTCGGGATTCTGTTCCCGATGATCAGCGACGCGCAGGAACGCGACGTGATGATGAACACCGTCGCACCGGTGTGGGACGGTAACGAAACCTGGCTGGTGCTGGGTGGCGCAGCGTTGTACGGCGCGTTTCCGTTGGCTTACGGGGTGATTCTGGAGGCGCTGTACCTGCCGCTGATCGTCATGCTCGCGGGGCTGATCTTCCGTGGTGTGGCGTTCGAGTTTCGCTTCAAGGCGCCGGCTGAAAAACGTCATCTGTGGGACTGGGCATTCATCGGCGGTTCGCTGCTGGCGACGTTCTCCCAAGGCGTGGTGATCGGCGCGTATGTGGCCGGTATTCCCGTGGTGGACCGGCAGTTCGCCGGCGGCGGACTCGACTGGCTGGCCCCGTTCCCGCTGGTCTGCGGCGTCGGTCTGGTGGTCGCTTATGCCTTGCTCGGCAGTACCTGGCTGCTGGTCAAGACCGAAGGCATGCTCGAGTCGCGGATGCGTCACTACAGCCGTCCGCTGGCCTGGCTGTTGCTGGCGATGGTGCTGGTGATCGGCGTCTGGACGCTGCAGCTGCATCCTGAACTGGCCACTCGCTGGTTCAACCATGCGCACCTGACCGTGTTTGCCGGGCTTGTGGTGTTGGCGGCGCTGGCGCTGTTCGGTCTGTTGCGCTCGTTGCGTCAGCGACACACCCATTGGCCGTTCGTGTTCACCCTGGGGCTGATGTTCCTTGGCTACATCGGTCTGGCACTGAGCATCTGGCCGAACATCATTCCCCCGTCGGTCAGCCTGTGGGCCGCGGCATCACCGGCCACCAGCCAGTTGTTCGCCCTGATCGGTGCGCTGTTCATCCTGCCGGTGATCCTGATGTACACCTTCTGGAACTACTACGTGTTCCGCGGCAAAGTGAGGATCGGCGATGGCTACCATTGAAATGCGTGACGTGAAGAGCCGCTGGTACAACCGTCTGGGCTGGCTGCTGCTGATCTGGTCCGGCAGCGTGGTCTCGCTGGCGGTGGTGGCAAGCCTGCTGAAACTGGCGATGCATGCGGCGGGGATGCGCACCCACTGAATAAAAAAACCGGAGCCTGGCTCCGGTTTTTTATTGCCCAAATCTGAGTCCGCCACTGAGTCCTGTGGGAGCGAGCTTGCTCGCTCCCGCAGTGTTCAGTGGTGGTTTTAATACTTACTCGCCACCAAACATCGCGGTCCAGTAAATACCGGCGCTGCTTTTCGGATCGACTGCGTAGGCGGCGCCAAGCTCACGATATTGCGGGTTCATCAGGTTGGCGCAATGACCGGGACTGGCCAGCCAGCCATCGACCACTTTCTGCACGGTGTCCTGCCCGGCGGCGATGTTCTCGCCGACCTGCTGGCCGCTGTAGCCGGCCAGCTCGGCGCGGTCGCCGGGAGTGCCGCCGTTGCGGTCCTTGTGGTCGAAATAATTGTTGTTGGCCATCTCGCGGCTGTGATCCTGAGCGACGCCCCCCAACACCGCATTCCACGCCAGTGGCGCAGCCGCCGAGAATGCCTGACCACCGCACTGGCGCGGCTGGTTGCGGGCGGCATTGATTTGCGTCAGCAGCTTCTGACCCTCGGCTTGCCCGTCACCCAGACGCGCCGACAGCAGTGGTCGCGCCAGGGTGATGCGCCAGTCGCGGTCGGCGCGGCTGACGCCGATGTCGACGAACTGCGGATCCAGCACCACCTGACAGAAACTCTCCTGGATCGCCTTCATGGCTGCCACCGGATCGCGAGGGCCGTTGAGGGTGATCGCCTGCACGTTGACCATCGGGTAACTGGCGCTGGCCATGGCCTGCTGCAGATCGACCATGCCACTGGCCGGCAGACGCAGGCGCGGATCGGCCGACAACGGCGGCAATTCGCTGGACGCCTGCGAGCCGCAGCGCTGGGGCTGACTGCGGTAGCTGTTGATCGACTCGATCAATTGCGACTCGTCGCCGGCCATGGCCGAAGCGGCCAGCGCCAGGCCCGTGGTCAACGCGGCGAATCGCAGAACGGATGGCATGAAGCGCATGGAAATCTCCCTTGGGCTGAGTGCGCCCATGATGCGCGAAACGCCCCGGGGGCGCGCAATGTCTTTTTTCTTCATCAAAGGGTTCCGGTCGCGGAACGTTGTGCCGGATTCTGCCGTCTACAATCTCCGAAGCCCCCGGATTCCGGGCGTTTCAGCCACGTAACACGTTGCCCGCAACGGGCGCTGCCGGAAGAGATCGATCATGAAAATGCACGGGATGATCTGCTGTCTTGTGTTGACCCTGCTGAGCGGTGCGGTGCTGGCCACCGATCAGGCGCCGATCAAGGAAAAGGCCGAAGCGAAAGCCGAAGTACTGGAAGAAAAAGCCGCCGACAAACCCGGTGCGCCCCCCGCGCCGAAGTCCGAAGCGATCACCCCCAAGGAAGTGCAAGCCGTGGATCCGTCCGGCACCGCGCCGCTGGATGATCCCATCACCTGTCTGGCGCGCAGCATCTATTGGGAAGCCAAGGGCAAGGACACGGCAGAAATGGAGGCGGTGGCCAATGTGGTGATGAATCGTCTGGGCCACGACGGTTTCCGGGCACCGTGTGTGAAGTGGTCAAGCAGGGCTCGGAAGCCAAGGGCTGCCAGTTTTCCTGGTGGTGCGACGGCAAGTCCGATCAGGTCAAGGAAGACGCCGAATATGCGCTGGCCAAGGAAATTGCCGGCAAGGCACTGAACCGTCAGCTTCCCGATCGCACCCATGGCGCGCTGTATTTTCATGACCACAACGTCGACCCGAACTGGGCGAAAAAGTACACCCGGACCGCCGAGACCGGGAAATTCCTGTTTTACAAACCCAGGGATGGGGAGGCGCGCTAGGCGCAGACCTCTCGCACACAATTGCGCAGCCAGCGATGCGCCGGGTCGGCATCCATGCGGGGGTGCCACAGCATCGACACGCTGATGTCCGGCATGCGCAACGGCAGGTCGAAACTGAACAGGCCCGCTCGCAGTTTGCTGGTGTGACGCTGCGGAACGGTGGCGATCAGGTCGGATTCTCGGACCAGCGTCAACGCCGCCGAAAACCCGCTGAACGAGGTGACGATGTCCCGCGTCAGGCCCAGGGCGAGCAACGCTTCGTCCACCGGGCCGCTGCTGCGCCCGCGCCGTGACACCAGAATGTGCTGGCCCGAAGCGAAGCGTCTGGCGCTGACCTTGCCGCTGCTCAAAGAATGTCCTTCACGCACCACACCGATCCATTGATCGCGGAACAGGATACGACTGTGCAGCGTCGGGTCGGTGCTGTCGTCGACCACACCGGTCTCCAGATCCACCCGGCCTGTGCGCAGCAGCGTGCTGTCCTTGTCGGCCTTTTGCACAAAGCGCAGACGCACGTGGGGTGCCTCCTCGGCGATGCGGGCGAGCAGGGCGGCGGCGAAGGTTTCGACAAAACCGTCGGTGTTGCGCAGGGTAAAGGTGCGGCGTAACTGGCCGGGATCGAGCACTGCTGCCGGCCGCAGTACTGCCTCGGCTTCCTGCACCAGATAACCGACCCGGTCGCGCAGTTCCAGCGCCCTCGGCGTCGGCACCAGTCCGCGACCGGCGCGCACCAGCAACGGGTCCCCGGTGGTCTCCCGCAACCGGGCCAGCGCCCGGCTCATGGCGGACGGGCTCAGCCCCAGGCGTGTGGCGGCGCGGGCCACGCTGCCTTCGCTCAGCAGCACGTCGAGAGTGATCAACAGGTTCAGGTCCGGTGCATTCATGACATGGCGTTTCATGCAGGTATTGAGTGCAAAGCATGCGTCTTGCGCCGTGTATTGTCGAGGCTCAGGCTATGCCCCATGACTTCTGCCCTGTGAGCCCCCCATGCATCGAGAATCTCTGAGCCCTTCAGCCCGCTGGGCGCTGACCAGTCTGGCGCTGTCGATGTTGATGCCGTCGCTGGACACCAGCATCGCCAACGCCGGACTGCCGATCCTGGCCGCGGCGTTCGAGGCGACGTTTCAACAAGTGCAGTGGATCGTGCTGGCCTATCTGCTGGCGATCACCACCTTGATTGTCAGCGTCGGGCGGCTGGGAGACGGCTTCGGTCGCCGGCGCTTGCTGATGATCGGCATCGGCATTTTCACCACAGCCTCGCTGGCTTGCGCACTGGCGCCGAGCCTTGCCTGGCTGATCGGTGCGCGGGCGGTGCAAGGCCTGGGTGCGGCGATCATGTTCGCGTTGACCGTGGCACTGGTGGCCGATGCGGTACCCAAATCCAGGGCCGGCAGTGCAATGGGGTTGCTGGCCACCATGTCGGCCACCGGCACGACTCTCGGACCGTCGCTGGGCGGACTGTTGATGGCCCATGTCGGCTGGCAGTCGATCTTTGTGATCAACGTGCCGCTGGGCCTGCTCAATGCCTGGCTGGTGTACCGCTACCTGCCGGCGGACCGAACAGCACGCCAGTCTGTCGCATTTGACTATCCCGGCACCGCGCTGCTGATGCTGACACTGGCGGCCTATGCACTGGCGATGACGGTCGAAGGATTCACCCGGACATTGTTGCTGCTCAGCCTGTTGGGGGCGGGGATGTTCATCCTGGTCGAAAAAAGGAGCAGGGCGCCGCTGATTCATTTGTCTCTGTTCGCCGATACACGAATCAGCGGCAGTCTGGCGCTGACCTTGCTGGTGACGACGGTGATGATGACCACGCTGGTGGTCGGGCCGTTTTATCTGAGCCGTGGATTGGGCCTCACCAGCACGCAAACCGGACTGGTGTTGTCGATCGGACCAATGCTGGCGGCGTTCAGCGGTGTGCCGGCGGGGCGTCTGGTGGATCGTTTCGGTGCGCGGCGAATGGTGCCGGGCGCTTTGCTGGGGCTGGCCTGCGGTTGTGGTTTGCTGGCACTGTTGCCGGTGAGTCTCGGGCTGCTTGCCTATGTGTTGCCGATTACGCTGGTGGCCCTGAGTTATGCGCTGTTCCAGGCCGCCAACAACACCGGTTTGATGGCGGGCGTCGGGCAGGATCAGCGCGGGGTGGTCTCGGCCATGCTCGGGTTGTCACGCAATCTGGGGTTGATCACCGGGGCGGCGGCCATGGGCGCGGTGTTTGCCCTGGCTACGGGCGATCCGGCGTGGGCGCCGGCCGCCGTCATCGCCGCTGGTTTGCACATGACCTTCGGTGTTGCCACTGGATTGATGCTTGCGGCGCTCGGGCTCGGCGCTTTCACACACTTGCGCCTGGCGTCTCCCGTGCAGGAAAGAACAGTTCAAAACAGGTGACACCCTCAACGCTGCTGACGCTGTAGCGGCCCTGATGCAATTGCATGATGGTCGCCACGATCGACAGGCCCAGACCGTTGGACTGGGCCGAACGCTCGCGGGACGGGTCGGCGCGGTAGAAGCGTTCGAACAGCCGCGACAGGTGCTCGGGAGCAATCGTCGCTCCGTGATTGCGCACCCGCAGGTAGCTGCCATCGGGTTCGGCCATGGCTTCGACCTCTAGCGTCGAGTCCGGCGCACCATACTTGATCGCGTTGGCGCACAGATTGGCCAGGGCCCGGCGCAGCAGCATCGGTTCGGCCCAGATCACGCCGCTGCCATGGGCCTCGATGCTGATGCCGACATCGGCGGCCAGGCCTTCGAAGTAATCGGCAATGCGCTGCATCTCGTCACCTGCGTCCAGTTCCTGACGCTGGCTGAGGGCCGTGGCCGGGTCGGTGCGGGCGAGAAACAGCATGTTGTCGAGCATGCGCGCCAGGCGTTCGAGTTCTTCGACGTTGGAGGCGAGCAACTGCTGATAGGCCTCGACGCTGCGGTTCTGTTGCAGGGCGACCTGGGTTTCGCCGAGCAGGTTGTTGATCGGTGTGCGCAGTTCGTGGGCCATGTCGGTGGAGACCTGGCTCAACTGCGCGAAACCTTTGGCGAGGCGATCGAGCATCGCGTTGAAGGCTTCGATCATCGGCTGCAATTCTTTCGGCGTGTCGTGGCTGTCGAGGCGTTCGCCGAGGTTGCCGACGCCGATTCCGTGGGCATGCCGCGCGATCCGCCGCAGCGGCAGCAAGCCGCGATACACCAGCAGGCAACCCACCACTGCCAGCAGCAGCGCCGCCAGTGTCGCCAGGCCATACACGCTGAGCCGGTAATTGGCGAGCATCGCCGTGCGCTCGCTCATCACCTTGGCGATGAGCACCTGCAGATTGCCCTGGTCGCCGGAGTCGATACTGGCCGCCACCGCCGAGAACGGCACGCCGTTGATGCTCGGCAGATGCTGCACATCGCTGAGGCCCATCACATGGTTGATCGGCACCGCCGGCACGGTCGGCAGCGCCAGATTGCCGGGATTGACCACGAACAAGGGGGGCTGCCCGGGGGCACCGATGGTCAACAACGCTTCACGGTTGCCTAGCATGTTCTGAAACAGCGCCGGTTTGTTCTGGATCAGCTCCAGGGTGTTGCTGTCGTTGAGGATGGTGCGCAACTGGTCGATGCGACTGACCATCTGGATGTCATCGCGGCGTGTCAGTTGCTCATCCAGCGCGTTGTACAGCGCCGCGCCGAGGCCCGCCAGCGCCGCGAAGGCGAGCACCGCGAACACCAGCGCCAGGCGCCACGTCAGGGAATACGCGCCGGTGGTTTTCATGGCTGGGTATCGAAGCGGTAGCCGATGCCGCGCACGCTGTGGATCAACTTGAGCGGGAACGGATCGTCGATCTTCGCCCGCAGGCGGCGCACGGCGACATCGACCACATTGGTGTCGCTGTCGAAATTCATGTCCCACACCCGTGAGGCGATCAGCGAACGGGACAGCACTTGCCCGGTATGAGTGGCGAACAGTTGCAGCAGGGCGAATTCCTTGTTGGTCAGGGTGACCCGGCTGCCGGCGCGGGTGACCCGGCGCTTGAGCACGTCGATCTGCAAATCGGCCACCTGCAATTGCTCGTCTTCGTGAATCGGCCCGCGACGGGTCAGGGTACGCAGGCGCGCCACCAGTTCGGCGAAGGAAAACGGCTTGATCAGGTAATCGTCGGCGCCCAGCTCCAGGCCCTTGACCCGGTCGGCGATGTCGTCCCGGGCGGTGAGGAACAGCACCGGCGTGTCGGCTTCCCTGCGCAGCCGGCGCAGAACCTCCCAACCATCCATTTTCGGCATCATCACATCCAGCACGATCACGTCGAAGTCGTGTTCCAGTGCCAGGTGCAGACCGTCGGCGCCGTCCCGGGCCAGGCTCACGTTGTAACCCAGTTCCTGCAAGCCGTTGAGCAGGTAGTTGCCGGCCTTGGGTTCGTCTTCGACGACAAGGATATTCATGAACGCGCCTCAATGGTCATTGGTGCAGCCGCTGCCTTGCACTTGATAATCCAGCACATGTTCGCGGCCCTGGTGGTCGAGGTAATCGAGCCGGGCCGGGACGATGCCGCAGGTCTGGGAAATATCGGTGCTGGAGAGGACTTTGTCGACATCCAGATGCACGTAGAAGCCGTTGGTGTCGTGAATCACCGTGCGCTCGGGCATTTGTGCGGCGAACACGGAACCGGTGGCGAGGAGGGCGGTGAAGGCCAGGATCAGGGTTTTCATGGTGGGTCACTCGTGTCGGTGAAGTGGATCGGCAGGTGTGCCGGAACAACTTCAGGCTACCGGGCGATCCGCTCGGCAAACCGACAACTCCATGACAAAGCTGTAATGAAACCCTGAAAACACAAATCCCCTGCACAGGCAGGGGATTGTTTTGACAGGGTGTGGTTTTCAACTGCCGTGGGTGCTGAGAATGCTCGCGATCTGCTGTGGCTGGCAGTTGAGGTACGGCGAAGACTTCAGCCAATGCTGATCCGGGTACCAGGAAAACATGTACTGGCCGTCCTTCAGGCTGTCGATCACCCGCCGGGCCACTTGCGGACGCACCGCCGGACAACCCTGGCTGCGACCCAGCCGGCCCGTGCGTTTGCTCCAGAACAGATTCACGTAATCGGCGGCGTGGATCACGATGGCGCGGTCGCGGGCCATGTCGTTGACGCCCGGCTCCAGACCGTCCATGCGCAGCGAATAACCATGGGTGCCTTCGTAACTTTCCTGAGTGCGGAACAGTCCAAGGCTGGACTGGAAACTGCCTTCACGGTTGGAGAAGCGCGTGGCGAAGTTATCGCCGGACTTCGAGCCGTGGGCGACCAGGTCACGCAGGATCAGTTTTTTCTGTGTCAGGTCGAAAATCCACAGACGCCGCTCGGTGGAAGGTTGCGAATAGTCGATAATCGCCAGGTGCCGGGACTGTTTCGCACCGTTGTTGATCGCGCATTGCATGGCGTTCAAGGCACCTTTCAGCGCCTGGGGATTGAGTTCCGGCGCGGCGTGGGCGAGGCTGTTGTAGAGAACCGGCGAAGGGGTGCCGGCGGCAAGAACCTGACTGGTCACCAGCCCCATGGCAGCGGCAGTCAGCAGAAGTCGGCGCAAAAACGTCAACATTTATAGTGAGTCCTCACTGGCTACTTGTTTGGCACTTTGGCTCCTGACGTCCAGTCGTCCCCCGGCCCGGCCCGCGAATCGGACCTGACTGTATCACCGCACCTGATGTAAGGTTGACCGTCAATCAAGACGGCCACGGATTGGAGTAAAGCAGTTGTTCAAAAAGTACGCATGCTACTTGAGCATTTGTCTGCTCGCTGCGCCGTTTGTCGTTTGTGCTGAAGAGCCGTTGCCGGCACTGCCGACGCTTGCGGCGCAAGCGCCCGTTGAGCCGCAGAGTCCGTTGCAGGCCGCGTTGATCAGTCTGCCTCAGGCCTGCCCGGCGATTGCCGCCCACCTCAGTGGCCCGGCCCTGGAGCAACTGCAGGCGTTCTACCGGCAGCAGGACTGGATGCCGGTGTGGGCGGCGGCCGGACAATTGCCGGCCTTGCATGCGCAATTGCAATCGTTGGCCGACGATGGCCTGAATCCGAAACGCTATCCGGTCGCTGACACGGCCCCGCAGGACGGCGAGCTGTGTGCCGACATCGACATCAGCCGCAACTACCTGCAGGCCTTGCAGGACCTGCATTACGGTCGCCTGCTGCAGTCGCATTTCGAACCGCTGTGGCACGCCGACGATACGCCCCTTGACCGTCAGGCCGAGTTGCTCGCCATCGCCGTGCCGGGCATGCATGACGTGGCTGCCGCATTCGATCTGGCCCGCCCGCGCCTGGTGCAATACCGGAATCTGCGTCATCTCTACGCTGCACAACGCCTGCAGGCCTTGCCGCACTGGCAACCGGTGGGCAACGGGCCGCTGTTGCGCCCGGACATGGAAGACAAACGCGTGCCGGATCTGGCCAGACGGTTGTACAGCGAAGGTTATCTGAGCAGTGTGGTCGGCACGCCGGATAACGCTTATCACGGTGTGCTGGTGGAGGCGGTGAAGCGTTTTCAGGCGAGTCATTCGTTGCAGGCCGACGGTGTGGTCGGGCCGGGGACCATTGCCGAGATGAACATCAGCCCGCTGACCCGCCGCGAACAACTGCGGATCAACCTGGAGCGGTTCCGCTGGCTGGCCCAGGACATGGAGCCCGATGGTTTGCTGGTCAACGTCGCCGCTGCCGAACTGACCTTGTATCAGGGCGGCCTGCCGGTGTGGCAGACCCGCACCCAGGTCGGGCGCGCCGAGCGCCAGACGCCGTTGCTCAAATCCCGCGTGACGCGCCTGACGCTGAACCCGACCTGGACCGTACCGCCGACCATCTGGAAGGAAGACAAACTGCCGGAAATCCGCAAGGACCAGACCTTCCTCAGCCGTCAGAACCTGCAGGTGCTAGATGCCAACGGTCAGCCGCTGGCCGCCGCCGACATTGACTGGGACAACCCCGGCAACATCCTTCTGCGCCAGGACGCCGGGCCACGCAATCCGCTGGGGCAGATGGTCATTCGCTTCCCCAATCCGTTCTCGGTGTACTTGCATGACACACCGAGCAAGGCGCTGTTCGATAAAGGCCCGCGGGCGTTCAGTTCCGGTTGTGTGCGGGTCGAGCATCCGATGAAACTGCGCGACTACTTGCTCAGCCCGGCAGAAAGAGCCCGTACCGACACCTTGCTGGCCACCGGCACCACCCATGAATTTCGCCTGAGCAATCCGGTGCCGATCCTGATGACTTACTGGACGGCCCAGGTCGACGGGCAGGGCCGGGTGATCTATGCGCCGGACATCTACAGCCATGACAGCGCGTTGCTGGCGGGTCTGGACCGGGCGCACTGATCCTCAACGGTTGGCGCGTTTCCAGAAGCGTCGCGCCAGCCACGCATCCACGCTCAACCTGCCGGCCCCGGCGAACACCAGCGGCACCAGCGCCGCCAGGTAAATCGCCGGCAGTTTGAAGTTGCCGAAGCCCTTGTTGGTGATCGCGTAACCCTGGGCCAGTTCGCTCAACGACGACCAGTCTGCCGGCCAGTGCACGGCAGCGGTCGCGACCACGGTCACGACAATCAACGAAATCGCCGAGATCCGCGTGCCAAATCCGATCAGGATTGCCAGGGCGCAGATCAGCTCGGCCCACATCGACAGCTCCCAGTTCAGCGTCGCCGGCAAGTGATCGAAGGGAAACGGGAAACGGTCCTGAATGTCTTCGAACCAGTTCTGGCCGTTGAATTTCTCCAGGCCCGATTCGAAAAACTCCCAGGCGATGAACAGGCGCAGGGTCAGCGGCGCCAACCACTGGCCGGCGCGATCGAGGTTCAGGTGCAGGCCTTTGACGGCGGTCGAGAGGGCGGTTGTCATGGGAGAACTCCATTCAAGCAAGGGAAAAAGGGGCACCGGGATGCCCCGTGAAGAGGGTTATTCGCCGGCGCCGCACTTGCCTTCACCGCATTTGCCTTCCGAGGTTTTTTCCGGGGTATCGGCCTGGGCCTGAGTCTGGCTGTAACCGTGATCCAGTTGCTTGACGCTGAACGCTTCGGAGGCCGAAGCCGCGTTGGACAGGACAATACCGCCGGCCAGCAGCAGGCCGAGGGTCAAAGCGTTTTTCGAGAGCGTGGTCATGGTGAATCTCCGATAAGGAATATGAGTTCAAAGGCTTGATCGGGGCTGCCGATCGACAGGCTCATTTGAACGTCGGGCTGTATCGGGGATGTGTCGTCTGTCGGGGGATTTGCGCTCATGGTGTGTATGGGGTTGCGCCATATACAGTGCGATACACGAACGCGGTGTGATTCGGCCGGCGGGTGCAGCGTCTAGCCACCGTGTCCCCGCAATCCCATGGGGCGAGACTTCGAGACCCGGCATGCAAGCGCTGTTGAACGAGATCCTTGACGCAGTCCGGCCCCTGATCGGGCAGGGCAAGGTGGCTGACTACATTCCCGCCCTCGGCACCGTGCCGCCCGATCAACTGGGCATCGCCGTATATGGCAATGACGGCGAGATGTATTGCGCCGGCGATGCCGAGACGCTGTTCTCGGTACAGAGTATTTCCAAGGTGTTCAGCCTGGTTCAGGCCATCGAACACTCCGGCGAGGCGATCTGGGAGCGACTGGGTCACGAACCGTCCGGTCAGCCGTTCAACTCGCTGGTGCAGCTGGAATTCGAACGTGGCCGTCCACGCAATCCGTTCATCAATGCCGGGGCGCTGGTGATCTGTGACATCAACCAGTCGCGCTTCGCCGCGCCGGCCTTGTCGATGCGCGATTTCGTGCGGCGGCTGTCGGGCAATCCGCAAGTAATGGTCGATGGCAAAGTCGCCGATTCCGAATACCAGCACCGCGCACGCAATGCGGCAATGGCTTACCTGATGCAATCCTTCGGCAATTTCCACAACGATGTCGAAGCAGTGCTGCGCAGCTACTTCAGTCACTGCGCGTTGCGCATGAGCTGTATCGATCTGGCCCGGGCATTCTGTTTCCTGGCCAACGACGGCTATTGCAAGCACAGCGGCGAACAGATCCTGACCCGCCGCCAGACCCAGCAAGTCAACTCGATCATGGCCACCAGCGGTCTCTACGATGAGGCCGGCAACTTCGCCTACCGCGTCGGCCTGCCGGGCAAGAGCGGCGTCGGCGGCGGTATCGTTGCGGTGGTGCCGGGGCAGTTCACGGTGTGCGTGTGGTCGCCGGAGCTCAACGCGGCGGGCAACTCGCTGGCGGGCATGGCGGCGCTGGAAATGCTCAGTTCGCGGATCGGCTGGTCGGTGTTCTGAGCCTGTGTTGCTTTGAGGGTGGGCAAGCTATACATTTTCCGGCCGCCCTCAATATGGTGAATCCGCTCCATGTCTCTCGCGCTCGAACGTCTCGTCGCTGGCACGCCCATCCCTTTCGCCGGTAACCGCGTCACCGTGGTCAGCCCCGAACTGGCCGAGCGTTTCCGACCCGGCGACCACCTGTTGGTGGAGCAGGTGAGCGGCGAGCTGTTGCTGATTCCGGTGGCGGATCAACAGGCCGCTTCGGTGGCGATCGAGCGTGCAGCGGCCGCGTTTACGGCGTTGTCCGCCGTGTCGGATGAAGCGATCAGCCGCTTCTTCGATCTGTTCGCTCAACGCCTGGAAAACCCGGACGCCTGGGCACTCATCGAAGCCGCGAATCTCGCCGACATCGAACGGGCCAAGGCACGCGGTCGTTCCACGACCCGCTTGCTCGCCGATGAGCGCATGCGCCGCGACATGATCGCCGGCCTGCGCGCCTGGCGTGACGCGCCAGCCACCCGTGGCAAAGTGATCAGCAGCGTCGAGCATGACGGCTGGAAGGTCGAGCAGGTGGTGTCGCCGCTGGGCATCGTCGCGTTCGTGTTCGAAGGTCGGCCAAATGTCTTTGCCGATGCCGCAGGCGTACTGCGTACCGGCAACACCGCCGTGCTGCGCATTGGCAGCGATGCCTTGGGCACCGCGCAGGCCATCGTCACTCATGCCCTGAATCCGGCGCTGGCCGATGCCGCTCTGCCGGCAGGTGCGGTCTCGCTGGTGGAGAGCGTCAACCACGCCGCCGGTTGGGCGATGTTCGCCGACCGGCGTCTGTCGCTGGCCGTGGCCCGTGGTTCGGGCCGTGCTGTCAGCCAGTTGGGCAGCATCGCCCAGCAGGCCGGCACCGCCGTCAGCCTGCACGGCACCGGTGGCGCATGGCTGATCGCCGACCGTGATGCCGACGCCAAGCGCTTCGCCGCCGTGGTGCGTAACTCGCTGGATCGCAAGGTCTGCAACACCTTGAACGTCTGCCTGATCCAGCGCGACCGTGCCGCCGAATTGGTGCCATTGTTCCTCGATGCCTTGCAGCAGGCCGGCACCGCGCGCGGTCAGGGCTGCAAATTGCACATTGTCGAAGGCAGCGAAAGTTACTTGCCGGGCGACTGGCAGAGCGCGACGGTCGAGGTCTATCGCGCCGAGGGATACCGGACCGAAGCCCTGGCCGAGCCTTTGCCCGAAGCACAACTGGGACGCGAGTGGGAATGGGAAGAAACCCCGGAAACCAGCCTGATGATCGTCGACGATCTGGAACAGGCGATTGCGCTGTTCAATCGTTACAGCCCGCAGTTCACCGTGTCGTTGATCAGCGAAGATGCTGTGACTCAGGAGCGTTTCTACAACGCGGTCAACGCGCCGTTCGTGGGCAACGGCATTACCCGTTGGGTTGATGGCCAGTACGCGCTGAACAAGCCGGAGCTGGGCCTTTCGAACTGGGAAAGCGGTCGCCTGTTCGCCCGCAGCGCGATTCTTTCGGGCGACGGAGTATTCACCGTGCGCAGCCGCATGAGCCAGATCGATCTGGGCGTCAAACGCTAAAATACAAACGCCGCGCCTGTCGCAATGACAGGCGCGGCGTTTTTGTATCACTTGGCGGTGGCGGCGGTTTCGATCAGGCTGGCCACGGCTTTGGGATTCGATACCATCACCACATGGGACGCGCCCCTGACCACCACGGTCTTTTTCGCGTGCGCCCGTTCGGCCATGAACGCCATGGCTTGCGGCGGAATGTTCTTGTCCTTGTCGCCGTACACGAACCACGAAGGAATCGTTTTCCACGCCGGCTCGCTGGCGGCCTCGTTCAACGCCGCTTCGGTGACCGGGCGCTGGGTCGCAGCCATCAGTTTCGCGTCGGCGTTCGGCACGTCGGCGGCGAACTGGCCGTGGAACTTGTCCTGCTGGATGTACAGATCCTTGCCTCCGTCCTTCAGGGCAACGGGCGGCGCGAGGGTCGGGCCAAGGGTGCTGCCGGGGAATTTGCCGGCCAGTCCGGCCACGGTTTCACCGGTTTCGGGCGCAAACGCGGCGACATACACCAAGGCTTTCACATTGGCGTTGCCGTACGCGGCTTCGCTGATGACCGGCCCGCCGTAGGAGTGGCCGACTAGCACCACAGGTGATTTGATCCCGGCCAGCACGTCGGCGACCGATTGCGCATCACCCTTGAGGGTACGCAACGGGTTGGCGGCGGCGACCACCGGATAGCCGTCCTTTTCCAGAATCTTCACCACACCGTTCCAACTGCTGGAATCGGCGAAGGCACCGTGCACCAGCACCACGGTGGGTTTCTCGGCAGCCATCGCCGAAGTCGCGGCTGCCATGGCGGCGGTAAGAGCCAGTCCTGCAAACAGTTTGTTCATCGAATGTTCCTTGTGTCGGGAGGAGGAATGCAGCGTTCGGGCTTATTCAAAGCGCTGGCTGTATCGCTGATGTGTCCGCCTCCCGGCGCGGGTGCATGGAACTGTGTCTGGCGGGGCGCTGGCTACACGCTGATACAAAGCAAACGCCCCGGCAGGTGCGGGGCGTCCGGTTCAGGCGGCATCGACCGATTGGCCGTAGACCGCGCAGGTCGTTGGTTGCTCGGCCAGCGAGACGAAGGTGCGGCGATCCGCTGTCAGGGCATCGATGGAGCCGGTCTCGATGTCGTAGACCCAGCCGTGCAGGTTGAGCAGGCCTTTTTCCTGGGCCAGACGCACGCTCGGGTGGGTCTGGATGTTCGCCAGTTGCGCGATCACGTTCTCGCGCACCATCGAACTGAGCTTGGCGGCGTCATTGGCGTGTGGCCGTGATTCGTTGACCACTTTTGCCGATTCTGCGTGTTGCAGCCAGCCGCTGACGGCGGGCAGGTGATCCATGCATTTGCACTGGGCGATGGCGGTCATTGCCCCGCAATCGGAGTGGCCGCAGATCACGATGTCGGTGACGCCGAGCACGGCAACCGCGTATTCCACCGTCGCTGAAACACCGCCCGGATGCGGGCTGTAGGACGGCACGATATTGCCGGCGTTGCGGATCACGAACAGCTCGCCGGGTTCCTGTTGCGTCAGCAGCTCGGGCACGACACGGCTGTCGGAGCAGGTGATGAACAAGGTGCCTGGCGTCTGGGTGGTCGCCAGATACTTGAACAGTTCGGTGCGTTGCGGAAAGGCTTCGCTCTGGAATTTCAGGAAGCCTTCGATCAGGTTTTTCATGGTGTTGTCCTCTCAGTTCGAGCAGCCGGTGCCGAATTCGCTGTATTGAAGAACGTGTTTTGCGCCGTGACTGTCGAGGTAAGTCATCTCGACCGGCACTACACCGCAGATGTCGGCCACCGGGGTGATGCTCACGACCTGCGCGATGTCCAGTTGCATGCCGTAGCGATAGGCAACGACCTCTTCATCAGCCTGGGCCTGGGCGGCGAGGCCGGAGAGCAGGGCCAGGGTCAACAGAATTTTTTGCATGGGGCAGCCTCCAGACGAATGTGGTGACGACTTGGCAAATCAGGTTGGGGTGGGCCCGCACGCGGGGTGCGAGCCCGGACGGGTCAGAACGGACGCAGCGGGAGGAACTTGCCGTCGAGGGTGACCACCGCGCGGGAGCCGCCTTCTGGGTCTTCGACTTTCTTGATGTCGAGCTTGAAGTTGATCGCGCTGATGATGCCGTCACCGAACTGCTCGTGAACCAGTGCCTTCAGGGTGGTGCCGTAGATCTGGATCATCTCGTGGAAGCGGTAGATGGTCGGGTCGGTCGGCACACCGTCGAGGCTGCCGCGCAGCGGGATGATTTGCAGGGCGGCGACGTCTTCGGCGCTCAGCTCAAGCTTGTCGCCGACCACTTCGGCAGCGGCTTTTGGCAGCGGGTGCTGGCCGAGCAGGGCGGCGGTGACGTAGGCCAGGCTCAGACCGGTGCCGTCGGCCAGATCCTGCCACGACAGATTCTTCTGCGCTTTGGCGTCCAGCGCGCGGGTGGTCAGGGCGATGCGGCTGTCGTTGTAGGCTTGGGATTGCATGGTGCTTCTCCTTTCGGGGTTGGCTTGCTGTGTGGGGTTCATCTTCTGCTGATTGATCCATAGCGTCCAAGACCGATATACAATGCGAAGCATAAGTACAGCCTATAGATGGAGCGTCCCATGCTGCTGCGACATTTGCGTTACCTGCTGGCCGTGGCCGATCACGGCGGTTTCACCCGGGCGGCCGAGGCGCTGCACGTGTCGCAGCCGACCCTGTCGCAACAGATCCGCCAACTGGAGGAAAGCCTGGGGGTGGAACTGTTCGACCGCACCTCGCGCTCGGTCAGACCCACCGATGCCGGTGAGGCCTATATCGAATGCGCGCGGCGGGTGCTGGTGGAACTGGAAGCGGGCAAGCGTGCGTTGCATGACGTGAAGGACTTGTCCCGAGGCTCATTGCGCCTGGCCATGACGCCGACATTCATGGCGTATCTGGTCGGGCCGTTGGTGCGTGATTACGTGGCGCGATATCCGGGGATCCACCTGGAGATTTTCGAGTTGTCGATGGATGACATCGAGGCCGGGCTGGCGGATGACTCGCTGGATATCGCGATTGCCTTTACCCCGGTGCGCAGTCCCGATATCGAGTGCATTCCGGCATTTGTCGAGACGCTGGGAGTGATGGTCGGGCGCGAACATCCGTTGTATGAGAGTGCTGCAGTGCTGACGCCGGACGACATTGCACAGCTGGATTTCGCACTGTTGACGTCGGATTTCATTACGCGCGTGTCGATTGATGAGTATTTCCGGCAGCACGGCATCACGCCCAAGGTGCAGATCGAGGTGAACTCGGTGAGTTCGTTGCTGGAAGTGATCCGGCATGCGCCGATTGCGACCATGCTGCCGGAGGCGATTGCCACCGAGGACCGGGCGTTGCGCCGGTTACGTGTGGAGAGTGAGGCGCCGCAGCGGGGGGCGGCGTTGTTGCGGCGCAAGAATAACTATCACAGTG
Organism: Pseudomonas sp. KCJK9016; assembly: GCF_046231795.1. NCBI lineage: Bacteria > Pseudomonadati > Pseudomonadota > Gammaproteobacteria > Pseudomonadales > Pseudomonadaceae > Pseudomonas > Pseudomonas sp. KCJK9016. The sequence goes on from NZ_JBJJMM010000007.1 coordinate 70,926, forward strand.
CGGCGGCGGTGGCGTTCATGGAGAGGGTGCTGGAAACCCGTTCATGAACATTGTTTGCGAGCAATAAAAAGGGCCTGCTCCTTATCGGAAGCAGGCCCTTTTGTTTATTGAAGTTGCAACTTAGCAGAACCGATCAATCACCCGGACTTCGTTTTTGTTCTGCATCGAGTCCCACGCCTGTTTCAGCGTTTGCAGAACATTACCGATGAAGTCCTTGTCGGCCGCGGCTTTCTTGCCGACATAGCCTTGGCCGCGGCGGTACATCTTCAGGCGGGCCAGCAGGTTCTGGTTGTTCCGGTCGAACTCTTCTTCACCAGCATGGGGCGACAGGCAGTCGATATGGACCTGACCCGACTTGCTGATCCACAGAATATGGCTGTCGTGGCTGTCTTTTTTTGCCGCGAACATACGAGCCAGTTCTTCGATAGTAGGTTGATTGTTCAGATTCATGATATTGCCCCTTGACCAGTCTGGTGATCTTTCAAAGTTGATTCGCTAATACAGGTAGCCCATCGGTTAGTTGATCCCTGGCACCGAAACCAGGACGTCAGCGGTCGCCCGTATGAAGTACGGGGTCATGCATCTGTTGCATGTAGTCGTGTTGAATAACTGCTACGCAATAGCGTCACAACGAGGAGAAGCAGCGAAAACCGGGAGGCTCCTTGACGACGTTTTCAGGGTCGACCACAAGCGTCTTGAGAATTTTCGCCAGCGCTTCTCGTCCTTGTACTGGACGTTCAGGCCAGGTCAGCTTCTTCAATCTGCCTTGTGGGCAGGGTGTATCCGGAAAAAACAGCTCAGCGGCCAGACCAGCCTGCCCAAACGGGTTACCAGCGCTCCCGAACGGGGCGACGTCTGCATCATGCAAAAGCCAAACGACGCCGTCAACGGTTTTGTAGTGATTATTTTTGGTCACTACATATTGTCGGACAAAGTCATTCCGGAATGAGAAAAGGGTGATTCAGGCAGCGTCAGAGGGGCTGCCAAGGCTGTAGAAAGTGCAGGGATAGCCATCGACGATGCGTTGCTGGCGGGTGAATTCGCCGCCACTCAACTCGTTGATCACCTTCGCCCAGAAGCGCCGCGCCGGCAGGTTGGCGTCGACATGGAAAATCTGCCATCGCCCGGGCAAGTGACTCAAGAGGGCGGAGGCGACAAACTGCGCGACGCCTTGGCCACGCCAACGCCGGCTGACGAAGAAATAGCCGATGTTGTAATCGGCGCCTTCGATGAGAAGGTGATCATCGACGGTCACGAAGCCTGCCAGTTCGCCGTCGACGTGAATCAGGAACGGTCGGGTTCCCGGCTGGCGCCAGTAATCGTCCTTCATCTGGATCGGGAAAAAACCATGCTCTGCGAGCTTCAGCGGCAGCCATTCGCTGAAGTCGTAGGTGTAGAACTGCATCAGGTTTTCAAGGGTGTCCAGTTCGTCGCGCCGGGCGACGCGCAGTTCGATGACAGACATGCCGCGGCTCCTGACAATCACTGCACAAACAGTAGCGCGCAGCGAATTATTTGGCAGCCGGTTTTGCAGGGCGTTTGCCTGTGCCGGTGGTTTTGCGCCGGGTGGTCTTGCGCTTGTTTTTCCAGGGGGCAGCGGCCTTGCCGGCAGGTGGTGGGCCGCTGATGGTCAGGCTCAGGCCGGCGCAACGGGTCACCTGTTTGCTCATCCACGCAGCCTGTTTGGTGACGAACTCTTCCAGGCTCATCTCGCCACTTTGCACCATGTCCAGCGCCTGTTCCCAGATTGCGGTCGTGCCGGGGTCGGCAATCGCCCGTGGCACCGCGTCGATCAGGCTGAACGCGGCAGGTGTGGCGGACAGGGCCTTGCCGTTTTTCCTCAGATAACCGCGATCCAGCAAGCCTTGAATGATCGAAGCACGGGTGGCTTCGGTGCCGATGCCGGTGGTGTCCTTGAGTTTCTGCTTGAGCAGCGGATCTTCCACCAGTCTGGCAACGTTCTTCATCGCCTTGATCAGATCGCCTTCGGTGTAGGGTTTGGGTGGCTGCGTCCACAGGTCCTTGAGCTTTACGTCAGCGATGGCGCACTCGGCGTCCTGGCTCAGCGTCGGCAGGGTTTGTGGCGCAGGGGCTTCACGGCCCTTGGCGGGAGCCAGTGCTTCCGGCAATGCGCGTTTCCAACCCGGTTCGATGATCTGCTTGCCGACGGCGCGCAGGGCTTCACCGGCACAGTCGAAATCGGCCTGGGTGCGATCGTATTCGTGGTTGGGCAGGAACTGCGCCAGATACCGTGCACGGATCAAGGTGTAGACCGCACGGTGCTTGCCGGTCAGGCGTTCCAGATTCTTCGCGGCGGCGGTGGGAATGATGCCGTGGTGGGCGCTGACCCTGGCGTCGTTCCAGGCGCGGGAGCGGCGCTGCGGCTCCAGATGTTCGCGCAAGGCTTCGAGGCCCGTATCCGCCTGACGCAGGGCTGCGAGAATCCCCGGTGCCTCACCGTGCTGGCTCAGGGGCAGGTAGCCGCAATCGCTGCGCGGGTAGGTGATGACTTTGTAGGTTTCGTAGAGGGCCTGGGCGATGTCGAGGGTCTCCTGGGCGCCGAGGCCGAGCTTCTTCGAACAGACTTCCTGCAAGGTGCCGAGATCGAAGGGCAGGGGCGCCACTTCGCGCATGCGCTCGGTACGCAGTTTGACCACCCGGGCGCTGGCAGCGCTGCTGATTGCGGCGGCCGCTCGCTGGGCGAGAGCCTGATCGAGGCAACGATCCTGATCGTCACAGGCATCGCCCGGTGCGCGCCATTGTGCCGTGAACGGCGTGCCGTCGTGCAGCAGTTGCACATCGATGGCCCAGTACGCCACCGGCACGAAGTCGGCAATGCTGCGGTCGCGATCCACCACCAGCCGCAGGGTCGGCGTCTGCACCCGGCCCACCGGCAGCACGCCTTGATAGCCCGATTGCCGACCGAGCAGGGTGAACAGGCGACTCATGTTCATTCCGATCAGCCAGTCGGCCCGTGAGCGCCCCAGAGCCGAGTGATACAGGCTGAAGGTTTCGGCGCCCGGTTTGAGTGCGGCCAGGGCCTTGCGGATCGAGGCTTCGTCCAGCGCCGACAGCCACAAGCGGCGGATCGGCCCGCGATAGCGGCAATGTTCCACCAGTTCCCGGGCGATCATTTCGCCTTCACGGTCGGCATCGGTGGCGATGATCAGTTCGCTGGCCTCGCCGAGCAGGCGCTTGACCGCCTTGTACTGGCTGGCGGTGCGCGGCTTGACGGTCATTTTCCATTGGTCGGGGATGATCGGCAGATCCGCCAGCACCCAGCGTTTGTAGCGGGCGTCGTAGGCGTCGGGGGGCGCGGTTTCCAGCAGGTGGCCGATGCACCAGGTCACTGTGACGTCCGTTCCCAGCCAGCAGCCGTCACCCCGGCGTCTGGCGCCGAGCACGGCCGCAATGTCCTTGGCCTGGGAAGGTTTTTCACAGAGGTACAGCCGCATAACCACCATCGTCGATCATTGCCCGCAGAGGCGCACAGAATGGCCTGAGTCGGGCGCCGGGGCAACTTTTATCTGTATGGATATACAGATAAAAGGATTGCCGGTCATGACAGCCTGCGTCGGGGCAATCGGGGACGCTATCGAGAAATTGAATGGCGCTCACGTCCGGCATTGTGTCAGGTTCGAATCGCCTCAACAGGGCGAGTGACAGGACGATCTCGCCAGAAGATCGCCGCTTTTCTGTCTGACACTGACCATCCAGAAACAAGGACGTACACCATGTCTCAACCTTCCTCCCAGGCCAGCAGCGCCTTCACTGCCGTCGACACTTTCAGCCACCTGTATGACCGCGGCACCGGAACCGTCAATGGCAAACCGTCGTTCACCGCCGACCAGGCCGCTGACGAAATCCTGCGCAAAGGCATGTCGTGGCAGGACAAGAATGCCGACGGCAAGATCGATCTGACTTATACCTTCCTCACCGAAAAGCCGTCGAACTACAACCCCAAACTGGGCAACTTCAGCGAGTTCAGCGCTCTGCAAAAGGCCCAGGCCGTGCTATCGATGCAGTCCTGGTCGGACGTGGCCAAAGTCACCTTCACCGAAGGCAAGGGCGGCGACGGCCACATGACCTTCGGCAACTACGACGTCAGCACCGGCGGCGCGGCGTTTGCCTACCTGCCGCAGGGCAGCAGCTACGACGGTCAATCGTGGTACCTGATCAACGATCAGTACCAGGTCAACAAGACTCCGGGCACCAACAACTACGGGCGCCAGACCCTGACCCACGAAATCGGCCACACCCTCGGCCTGTCGCACCCGGGCGCCTACAACGCCGGCAACGGCAATCCGACCTACAACGATGCCAAATACGCCGAAGACACCCGCGGCTACAGCCTGATGAGTTACTGGAGCGAAGCCAACACCGACCAGAACTTCAGCAAGGACGGCAGTGGCGCTTACGCCTCGGCACCGTTGCTGGACGACATCGTCGCCGTGCAGAAACTCTACGGCGCCAACTACGAAACCCGTGCCGATGACACCGTGTACGGTTTCAACTCCAACGCCGGTCGTGACTACTACAGCGCTACTTCGAACACCTCCAAAGTGGTGTTCTCGGTGTGGGACGGCGGCGGCAACGATACGCTGGACTTCTCCGGTTTCAGCCAGAACCAGAAGATCAACCTCAACGAAGGTTCGTTCTCCGACGTTGGTGGTCTGGTGGGCAACGTGTCCATCGCCTATGGCGTGACCGTGGAAAATGCCATTGGCGGTTCGGGAAATGACTTGTTGATCGGCAACAGCGCGGCCAACGAACTGATCGGCGGTGCCGGCAATGACATCATCTACGGCGGTGGCGGCGGCGACACGCTGTGGGGCGGGGAAGGCGCGGACACCTTCGTGTTCGGCGCAGCCAGCGACTCGACCATGACCGCGCCGGACTGGATCATGGATTTCACCAGCGGTCTGGACAAGATCGACCTGTCCGGGATTGCCGGTTTCGCATCGGGTGCGGCCACACTGAACTTCGTCAGCGGCTTCACCGGGCATGCGGGCGACGCGATCCTCACTTACTTCGCACAGACCAACCAGACCAGCCTGATGATCGACCTCACAGGTCAGGGCTCGGTGGACTTTGCAGTGGGTGTGGTGGGGCAGGCCCTGGCGAGCGATATCGTCGCCTGATCTGAAAACGGAAAACCGCGGCCTTCACGGGCTGCGGTTTTTCGGAGCGGAAAAACCGTTCGGCTGCGAACCCGACGGGATCGCGCTGCATGGGTTATACCTGAACCGGTCTCTCAGCCGTTGTCAGGAGCACCCGATGAAAACCTCCGGTCCCAGTCCCGTCATCACCATCGCCGAGCAGCCAGGCTGCGTATTGGTGAAGTTCCACGGCATTCAGGTCGCCGCGTCGGCCCGAGCACTGGTGCTGCTTGAAGCCAACTATCCGCCGGTCTACTACATCCCCCGCGAAGACATCGACGAAAAGTATTTCACCCGCACTGACCACACGAGTTATTGCCCCTACAAGGGCGACGCCAATTACTTCAGTCTGCAAGTGCCCGGACATGAGGGCGCGAACGCGGTGTGGACCTACGAACATCCGAAAATTTCGGTCAGCCAGATCAAGGACTACGTCGCGTTCTATCCCGACCAGGTGAAGTTTGAATTGCTCGAGGGGGAAGTCTGAACGCATGCACATGTGATAAGCCAACCTATCCTGTGGCGAGGGAGCTTGCTCCCGCTCGGCGGCGCAGCCGTCGCAAAAACCTGAAGCGCGACATTGCAGGTTTCGGGGTCGCTTCGCGACCCGGCGGGAGCAAGCTCCCTCGCCACGGATGGTCTTCAGTGCTCGTATTGACCTGGTTTCTCAGTTCTTGTCGAGGTCGATATTCTTCGTCTCACGCAGACAAATCATTCCCACCACCAGGCTCACTCCGGTAATCAGCACCGGGTACCACAGCCCGTAGAAGATATCCCCGGTGTACACCACCAGCGCAAACGACACGGTCGGCAGGAAACCGCCGAACCAGCCATTGCCGATGTGGTACGGCAGGGACATCGAGGTGTAGCGGATGCGGGTCGGGAACAGTTCGACCATCAGCGCCGCGAGCGGGCCGTAGCACATGGCGGAGAGGATGATCAGCGCGACGATCAGGGCCACGATCATCGGCTTGTTGATCTGCTGCATGTCAGCCTGCTGCGGGTAGCCGGCGAGGGTGATGGCGCCGCGCAGGGCGGCCTCGTCGAAACCGTCGAGTTTCACATCGCCGACGCTCACTTGCACCGCGCTGCCGGCAGGCGCTGCGACGCTGGAGTAGGGCAGGCCCTGTTTGACCAGGAAGGTCTTGACCTTGTCGCACGGGCTGTCGAATTTGGCCTTGCCCACCGGATCGAACTGGAAGGTGCAGGTGGCCGGGTCGGCCACAACGGTGATCGGTGCCTGCTGGCTGGCCTGGTCGATGGCCGGGTTGGCATAGTGCGCCAGGGATTTGAAGATCGGGAAGTACAGTGCCGTGGCCAGCAGCAGGCCGAGCATCAGCACCGGTTTGCGTCCGACCTTGTCCGACAGCCAGCCAAAAAAGATGAAGAACGGCGCGCCGATCACCACGCTGATGATCAACAGACTGTTGGCCACCGCCGGGTCCATCTTCAGGAACTGGGTGAGGAAGAACAGCACGTAGAACTGCGCGGCGTAGAAGGTCACCGCTTGCCCGGCATTGATGCTGAACAGAGCGATCAGCACGACCTTGAGGTTTTCCCATTTGCCGAAGGATTCGCGGATCGGCGCCTTGCTGGCCTTGCCTTCCTCTTTCATCTTCAGATACGCCGGCGACTCATGCAGGCTCAGGCGAATCCAGGTGGAAATCCCCAGCAGGACGATCGACAGCAGGAACGGAATGCGCCAGCCCCAGACTTCAAACTGATCGCCAGTGAAGTAGCGGCAACCGAGCACCACCAGCAGCGACAGCAGCAGACCGAGGGTCGCGGTGGATTGAATCCAGCTCGTATGGAAACCCCGTTTGCCGATCGGTGCGTGTTCCGCCACGTAGGTTGCGGCGCCGCCGTATTCGCCACCCAGGGCCAGGCCTTGAAGCATGCGCAACACCACGAGAATGATCGGCGCAGCGATGCCGATACTGGCGTAGGTGGGCAACAGACCCACTGCGAACGTGGCCACGCCCATCAGAATGATGGTCGCAAGGAAGGTGTATTTGCGTCCGATCATGTCCCCCAACCGACCGAACACCAGCGCCCCGAACGGCCTCACGATGAAGCCTGCGGCAAACGCCATCAGCGCGAAGATGAACGCTGTGGTGTCGTTGACCCCGGCGAAGAACTGCTTGCTGATCACCGCCGCCAGGGCGCCGTAGAGGAAGAAGTCATACCACTCGAACACCGTCCCCAGGGACGAGGCGAAGATGACCTTTCGGGTATCGGAGCCGGCGTCCGTGCTGCGCACGGCGTCCAGCGACTGAGCGTGTTCTGACATATCGGTATCCCTCACAGTGATTGTTTTTGTTGTTTCCACTGGTGTTGCGTGTCCGGGTGATGCGCGATGCTTTTTTGTCGGATGAAAAAAATGGTGGGAGCGAGCCTGCTCGCGAAGGCGTCCTTTCAGTCGCCATCTATGTTGAATGGGCGACCGCATTCGCGAGCAGGCTCGCTCCCACAGGGGCGGGGCTTGCAGGTGGAGAAAGAATCAGCTGTGCCGCTTTTTCAGCAATCATCAGCGTAGGCGAACAGGTGTTGCCCGAGGTAATGCGCGGCATGATCGACGCATCGGCAATCCGCAGGCCCGGCACGCCATGCACGCGCAACTGCGCATCGACCACCGCGTCCGTGTCATTGCCCATGCGACAGGTCCCGACCGGGTGGAAAATCGTTGTGCCGATCTTCGCCGCCGCTTCGTGCAATTGTTCTTCGGTTTGCAGGCTGGCGCCGGGCAGGTATTCCACCGGGTTGAAGGCTCGCAGGGCCGGAGCGCTGACGATGCGCCGGGTCAGGCGGATCGCGTCGGCGGCCACACGCAGGTCTTCGGGATGGCTCAAGTAGTTGGGTTGAATCAGTGGCGCGGTTTGCGGGTCTGCTGAACGGATCTCGACCCGGCCACGGCTCTGCGGGCGCAAGTCACACACTGACGCGGTGAACGCTGGGAAACTGTGCAACGGCTCGCCGAAGCGCTCCAGCGACAGCGGCTGCACGTGATATTCGAGATTGGCCGAGGTCTGCTCGGGCCCCGAGCGGGCAAATGCGCCCAGTTGACTCGGCGCCATCGACAACGGCCCGCTGCGGTCATACAGATAGCGCAGGCCCATGCCCATCTTGCCCCACACAGTGCCAGCAATCTGGTTGAGGGTGCGGGCATTTTCCAGTTTGTAGATCAGCCGCAATTGCAGATGATCCTGCAGGTTGCCGCCAACCCCCGGCAGTTCATGCACCACGCCGATCCCGAGTTTTTCCAGCAGCGGACGCGGGCCGATCCCGGAGCGCTGTAGAATGCTCGGCGAGCCCACGGAGCCGGCGCACAACACGATTTCCTTGCGCGCCTTGAAGCTTTTCACCTGGCCCTGCCAACGGGCGCTGACCCTTGAGGCACGACCGTCCTCGAACAGCACGCGATCCACTTCGATATCGGTCAACACCGTGAGATTGACCCGGCCCCGGATCGGTTTGAGAAACGCCTTCGCCGCATTCCAGCGCACCCCGGCTTTCTGATTGACCTGAAAGTAACCGCAACCCTCGTTGTCGCCCTGGTTGAAGTCATCGATGCTGGCGATGCCGCTTTGCTCGGCAGCGCTGCGGAACGCATCGAGAATCGGCCACGACAGGCGCTGACGTTCGACCCGCCATTCACCCTTGTCGCCATGAAATTGCGCCGCGCCGGCGAAGTGGTTTTCGCTCTGTTTGAACAGCGGCAGCACGTCATTCCAGGTCCAGCCCGGATTACCCTCGGCGGCCCAGCCGTCGTAGTCGTTGGCCTGGCCACGCATGTAGATCATGCCGTTGATCGAAGAGCAGCCACCCAGCACCTTGCCACGCGGATAACTCAGTGCGCGGCCATTGAGGCCCGGTTGTTCTTCGGTCTTGAAGCACCAGTCGGTGCGCGGGTTGCCGATGCAGAACAGGTAACCCACGGGGATGTGAATCCACGGATAGTTGTCGCGCCCGCCGGCCTCCAGCAACAGCACACGTCGCTGTGGATCCGCCGACAGCCGATTGGCCAGCAAACACCCGGCCGGCCCGGCGCCGACCACGATGTAATCGAATTCATCGAGGGACGTCTGCATTCCCTGACCTCGCTTATTGTTTTTGTTGTCAGTCATCCTAGTTGTTAGCTTTCGTCAAAAGAATGTTAGTTTTTGCGCAGCCGCTGTTCGTTTTCAAACAGCGCTTCCTGACGATAGTCGACAAGGACAAGCCATGTTCGATTGGAACGACCTGCGGTTCTTTCTCGAGTTGCAGCGCAGCGGCCGGCTGCTCACCGCTGCCCGCCGCCTGAACACCACTCACGCCACCGTTGCCCGGCATATCGAGGCCATCGAAAAAAGCCTCGGCACCGCGCTGTTCGTCCAGCAGGCCCAGGGCTACGAAATGACTCCGGCAGGGGAGGCGCTGCTCAAGCACGCCGAAGCCATGGAAAACGTCGCCCTGCTGGCCCAGGAGGAAATCACTCAATCGACGGCGCCGCTGGGCAAGATCCGTGTCGGCGTGACGGAAGGACTGGGCATCATGTTCCTTGCCAGCCGCATGATCGGACTGTTCGAGCGTTATCCGGGGCTGGAAGTGGAGCTGGTGGCAGTGCCGCGCTTTGTCAGCATCCTCAACCGCGAGGCGGAAATCAGCATTCACCTGGAACGGCCGGCGGCGGACATGCTGGTCACCCGCAAGCTTACCGATTACCGACTCGCGCTCTACGCCAGTCAACGTTATCTGGACAGCGCACCGCCACTGAACAGTCGCGAGGATCTCGGGCGGCATGCGTGGATCGGCTATGTCGACGATCTGCTGTTCAGTCAGGAACTGATGTTCCTCAACAGCTTCTGCCGCAATCCGCGGGTGGTGTTTCACAGCACCAGCGTGATTGCCCAGCAACAGGCGGCCCGTTCAGGGCTGGGGATTGCGGTGCTGCCTTGCTACATGGCCGCGTCCGATCCGGATCTGGTGGCGCTGTTGCCGCAGGAAAGTATCGAGCGCAGTTACTGGATCAGTACGCGGCGGGAGTTGCACAAGTCGGTCAGACTTCGAGTTGTCTGGGATTACGTTGTTGGCTTGTGCGAGGGGGAGCGTAAGTTATTGATGGGCTAGAAGCTTCGTTCGGCTCAGAACCGCCCAACACTTTTTGGCACTGGCTTGAAAGCCAGTGCCACGTGGTTATCGGAGCCGGGTTGCCACATTTGCACGTCGCCCGGATTGGTTTCGTTGCGAACGATGCATTTCCAGGCCACATCGTCACCGGGATTCGAGCCCTTGAATTGAATCGTGCCTGTCCATGATGGGTAGGAACTCGGATCGAGTTTTACGGCTTTGGCCGGATCCCAGTTGCCTAACTCGGGTGGTGCGCCGACCACGTAGACACTGTAGCCCTGTGTCGTTACGCCGTTATCGCATTGAAAATCCACATTGAGGATGTACGTGAGCGTAACGCTCTGTGCGCTGCTGAACAGGGTCAGCATCCCCAGCAGGAGAATTCCCTGTGGCACTGGATGAAGAATCCGGAACATGCTGAATGCCTCGACTTACTATCGTTGAGTTGAGCCTATGCTCAGCCAGACGTTAAGTAACCTGACAGAACTGACAGTTCTTTAGAGCACTTGGCGATAGCGTTGCAGGGTGTTCGTCAATTTCGCCCGGGATCCGGCCTGTTCCGGTCCCGTGCGCCGGTAATGCCTTGCCGTTTCAAGCCGCGACCGGAATCGGGCCGACGGCTTGTAGTTTCCAGGCTTTGGGTGACATGCCTTCCACTTTGGCGAACGTACGACAGAAGTGAGATTGATCGCAGAACCCGCATTCCAGTGCGATCTCTGTGAGCAGCATCGAGGAATCCTTCAATAATGCCCTGCTTTTCATGACCCGCTGCTCGCGCAGCCATTGTTGCGGGGACATCCGGGTGCTTTCCTTGAACAGGCGGGAGAAATGACTGCGTGACAATGCGCAGGCATCGGCCAGTTCAGTCACGGAAATACCGGTATCCAGCCTGTCCAGCATCAGTTGTTTGGCCGTTTTTATCTGCCAGGATTTGAGCTGTCCGGTCGAAGTCAGGGCGAGCGTCGCCAGCACGGTAGATTTATCCATGTTCATACACATCCGGAAATTCAGGTAACAGGATGCGTGCGGCTGACCCGACACGGTCGACACCGCACACGTTACAAGTCTGTGAACAGCCCCTGGGGCCGGCGAACCACAAGTGCGTTCCTCAGCGTCATTGCTGAGGGCGAGCAAAAGATAACGAAACAAAATGTTTATCGGTGGCGCACTTTTGCGCTCTTGTGGGCTCATTTTTGCGCCACAGAATGCGTGTTTGCGCTGCTAGCATTCGCCCACCCCTATGGATCAGATCGATCCCTCATGCAGGAGAATGCGATGGCAGCTTCACAACCGCTTAACGAGCAGACCGCTTACTGGGGCGTGCCCTGGGAGGAGACCTATGGCTATCCGCAGGCGAGGCGGGCAGGAAACGAAATCTACGTATCAGGCCAGTTCAACCATGATGAGGAAGGAAATCTGGTCGCCCCGGCGCCGCTGGACGCCGACGGAAAACCCAGTGATTTTTCTTCGATGGGAAAACAGATGCAGGTCTCCTACGACAACATTGCGAAGCTGCTCGCCTTGTATGGCGCAACCTTGCAGGACGTTGTCGAGGAAACGCTCTACGTGCTGGACATGGATGCCGCCTTCGCGGTTGTCGGCAAAGTGCGCAAGGCCGCCTATGGCACCGAGCGGCCTCAGTGCGCGAGCAATATCATTGGCGTGTCGAGACTTGCCCAACGTCCGCAACTGATCGAGATCGCATGCAAGGCCGTGATTGGCGCGAAATAGATGAGCTGCACTCCCGGTTTCGATTCAGGTCACCGGGAGTATCGACTGCCCCTCGACCAGGGCTTTCTGACTGGCCACGGCAGCGGCGCAGAAGGTCATGAATGCCTTGACCCGCCACGATTTTCGAATGTCCTGGTGAGTCAGCAGCCACAACTCATCCTGAAGCTCGGGCACCACCGGCCCGGCGCGTACCAGCCCTGGAGTGATGTCACCCAGCATGCAGGGAAGGAATCCATATCCCAGGCCCGCCGCAATGGCCACGCTGGCTGCCGCAACGGAATCGGTGCGGTACGCGATGCGCTCGGCAGCGACCCGGCTTTCGACATAACGGGTCGCCCTCAAACCGCTGAGCGCTGAGGAGTACGACACCCATGCCTGGCCCTCTTCGAAAAGTGGCCCTGTCGTCAACTGCCTGTCGCAGCAATAGGGTGCCCAAGCAATGTTCGCCAGTTTGCGGCCTACCAGGCTTTCGGCAGGTTTTCTCGTCGCCCGAATGGCGATATCCGATTCATCCCGGGCGAGGCTGAGGGTCTCGTTGCCGACCAGCACTTCGATGGTGATACCCTCATTCAAGGCCTTGAAGTCGGCGATGATGGGGGTGAAGAAGTACAGCAGCAACGAGTCGCTGGTAGTAATTCGGAGCTTGCCGAGGGGGCCCTGGCCTGAACGTGAAACGCGCCGTGTGACGCTGACGATATCCAGCTCTACCCGCTCGGCGAGTGCCCGCAACTCGGCACCCTCGGCGGTGAGCAGATACCCCGACTTGCGATGATCGAAGAGCGCGACGCCAAGTGTGCGCTCGACTTGAGTAATCCGGCGCGAAACGGTCGATACATTGATGCCAAGCTTCTTGGCCGTGGCCGAACGATTGCCGCAATCACTGAGCGTCTTGATGATGCGCAAGTCGTCCCACGAGAGCTGACCGGCAGCTTCGCCTGCGTCCCACTTTTTACCGTCAGGGGGAGCCGGAGCCTTTTCAGTTGGCGATTTCACACAGATCGTTCCAGATTCGAGGGCGCTGATGATACGAGAAGAGGTGGGGATGAAGCAGCCATATTGTTCCGATGACGGTTGGAGACAGTTATTCCGCTGGCCGCCATGGCGCTGATCGCGCCTTCGGTTTGACCGTCCGGGTCGGGCTTACTACGCTGCATTTCATGGAAGTGTCATCTCGCACGACAAGGAGTGTCGGTTATGCGTGCAGCCGTTCGTTCGCCTTTTATCCCGAGCCTGTTTCTGTTCTTGGCATGCAGCGCCGTGGCGGCCCAGCCACCGCTTGATCCGCTGGAAACCCTGAACCGCATCAATCGCAACTACAACACCCTGAAGAACTCATGCCAGGAGCCCGACACCGGCGCCGCTCGCGGGCATTACTACTGCAGCGGTGTGACCTTGCGCATGGTCAACGACGGCCCGTTCAACCCGTGGGATTACAGCCCCTACGCGATCAAGATCGGTGCGACGTCCTACTCGTGGATTCGCAAGGATCTGAGCACTCGCATCCTCATTCACCCGGCCGGGTTGATTCTGCGCACACCCACCGATGCAGCGGCGCTGAAACTGCCGGTAAAGGAACAAGGCTTCACGTGCATCTACGCCTTCGATGGTGGCACCGGGCCCGAACGCAAGTGGTATGGCTGCGGCTTTTTCGACAGCCGCGAACCACCCCGCGCTGCCCAGCCTCCGATGAACAACAGGAACGCCGCGCTGGCTTACGGCACCTGCGCCGAAGCGGGCGTGAGCAATGCCGAACAGTGGACGAGGAAATACACCGGACTGATGAAAGGGGCGATCCAGTACAGCCAGTGCTCCTGGAATGCGGAAAACCCCAGCGACTGGAATGCGATGATTCGCGTCCATGAGTCCCGGGTGAGCACCACCAACAAAGACCCCTTCGCCTTCAGCGCACAGGTCAACGAATTCATGTTGAAGAATGCCTCGGCCACCAACGATGGCAGCGAAAACATGAAGTACATCGATGCCTTCATCTACAACGTCAACAGCACGCAGAACTTCGCCACCCGTGGCGATCAAGCGCCACCCAAACCGGAAAACGGCCTCAACAGTGCGCGCAACTTCCAGAAGAAACTCCAGGCTCAAGGTTACAGCGTGCCGATCCTGCGGCTGGACTTCACCAAGCCGCCGGAGCAGCGTTTCAGCTATGTCGCGGCGGATCAGGCGATCGATCTGTCGGTTGTCGGTAATGGTCAGCCTGCACCGCTTACGTCTCGCTATATTGCTTCGGCCAATTGGGTCGAGCGTCACGACCCCGGCACCGGCAGGAACGAGTGGACGCTCAACGTCACGCCCACCGCTCAGGGCAAGGCGATTCAGGTCAGCGAACAGGAAGCGTTGTACAAGGAACTGTTCGCCCTGCGCGGTGCCGACAGCCAGTGGCGCGACAACGAAAAATCCCCCGGCAGCATGCGTCAGCAACTCAGTTGTCTGGTGCAGAACTACCCGGGCAAGACCGAGTGGAACCTGGAGCCGTTCCGTCCCGTCGTCAGCCCACAAGAAGCAGCCAAGTCTGGCTGCAACCCGCTGCCGCCCAAGACGCCGCAGTACATCGCCTCTGCCGACTGGATCAAGCGTTACGACCCGGGCACCCGTCAGGACGAGTGGACCTTGAGCATCGTGCCGACCGCCGCCGGGCGCGCCTTGCCCAATGAGCAGATCGATGCCTTGTACCAGCAGCTATTCGCCCTCAGAGGTGCCGATGACAACTGGCGCAGCAACGAGAAATCCGCCGGCAGCATGCGCCAGCAATTGAACTGCGTGCTGGTGAATTACCGTGCCAAGACACCATGGAATCTTGAGCCGTTCCGACCTGCGCTCCCGGACGCCGAGACCCGGGCGGCGGGGTGCAATCCGGTGGCGCGTTAAACCTGCAGGTTACGAACAGGGACGTCGAGAAAAACAATCAGGGAGAAACACATCATGAAAGACTGTTGGAACAGAATCGTCCCGCTACTGGCATTGCCGTTGTTTGTGCAGGTGACTTCGGCCAATGCCGAGTCCTGCGCAGACACGCTCAAACGCGTTGAAACCTTGTACAACAACACCACCGCCAGTTGCGGCAAAGACCCGGCGTCGGACTGTTCTGGATTGTTGATTCGCGGCACTCACCGCGCCGACCCGGCGAAAGGGCAGAAGTGGGATGTCTGGAACCCCAGTCCCAAAGCAGTCGAGCTGGGCACCTTCGCGGCGTCCTACATGCGGGCCGATGGCATCAGCTACGAAGACCCCGGCATGAGCACCCAGAACGGTTACATCATCACGCCGGTGGACATGGTGCGCGACCCGGAAACCCCGGTGCACGTCTATTGCGCGTTTCCCAACGACGCCTGGACCGACTTCCGCGACGACCGCGGCTGCGGCAACAACAAGAACACCAGTCAGACCGAAGCTGTCTGCCAGTCCATGGCCCCGCCGATCACCAACGTCGACGCCTGGGTCGCGCACTTCACCAAGTTCAACAACAACCGCCAGCAAGACCAGTTGCAATGTGGCTTCAACATGCGCAACCCGATGAGCAGCCAGGAACGGGTCAACGCCTTCCAGAACTTCATGGGCGCCCGGCGCGTCATCAACACCCGTGAATTCCAGACTCAGACCGAACTGCGTCTGGGCAACCCGAAGACGGATGAGCTGCCGATCCTGGCCTTTTTCTATAGCGACTCACGGGGCCTGAACGACGCCCTGGCCAACCAGCGCGACTACAAAGCCAAGACCGGCAAGGACCGCAACGTGGTCAAGATCGACTTCCCGAAAACACCCGACGGCAAAGCCACGTTCTCCTGCATCCAGACCGCAGCACCACCGGCCCGGCAGTTCTGCGACAAGTACATCGAGTCCAGCTCCTGGGCCCAGCGCGATGACCCGAAACTCGGGCCGAAGACCTGGTCGCTGCAGGTCGTGCCGACCGCTTGCGGGCGCGCGATCAAGGATGACCAGACCGACCGGATGTTTGCCGAGCTGTACAACAAGCACAAAGACGACGAGCAATGGCGGATGTACAGCGTCAATGGCGGATCGATGCGCCGGCAGATGGTTTGTCACTTGGCCGCGTCGTTCGATGGCAAGCCTGTGAGGAACAAGCCTGAGTGGAACCTTGAGCCTGCGCGGCCGTATGTGGATCAGGCGACGGCGGTGGCTCAACGGTGTAATCCGTTCTGAGGTTACTGAAAGGGTGGGATCTGGTCTGCCGATGCCTCAGGTAGCGGCAGACCGGATTTTCAAGACAGGGTTATTTGTAGTGCAACGCTCTTCAACCGATAAACGCCGGACCACCCACTTAAATATGCAACCAGGCCAGCGAACCCAGCATGACCCCCAGACCCGCCGCCCCAAACGAGACGCGTCTGAGCCATTCCTTGCGCGTCAGCAGGGTGATGGCCGCCAGTGAAATGGCGATTTGAATCGCGGTCATGGCCTGGGCCCAGCGGTGATGCTGATGCAGCGCCTGCTCTGATTTCTCGTCCCATGCTCGCGCCTGCTGCTCGAGTGCCTCCGCCTTTTGGCGGGCTTGCTCTTTCTGCTCTGCGTAGCGACGAGCCTCGGCAACATAGTGAGCGGAATCCAGCCCCGGCAGATGGCTGGCCAGTTCAGACAGGTTCTGCCGGCTGGACTTGGCCTGATAATAGTTCCATTCGTTGGCCGCTTCGGTCTTCTGGATGGCCGCGTTGTTTTTGTCCATGGCCGCCTCACTTTCCGTCGAGCCGGCCTGATAACTCATCAGGGCGCCGACCGTCGCCATGATCGCCGTCATGACCGCGATCTTGCTGGCAAAGCGATCGCCTTTTGCGTGGGCATGATGGGTGGTGTGTTCAACGTGTTGCTCGTGAGGACTGGGGACTTCGAACGCTTCAGGCATGACGGTCGGACTTGGGTGGGTGAAGGAACAGGGGCGGATTATGCAGGTTGGCCGGCTTTTTAGACATACAAGGTCGACGGCATTTGGCCGAAAGTGGACGGCCGCATGGTTTGTTTCCGCGGGACTGCGAAACAGTCTCTTTTGTGCGAAGTTAAACGCAGAAAAATGGCCTGTTTAAATGATGGCTTCTCTTGTGGGCTGCTACCCACAATGGCTTGCGTCACCCCCTACAGCTGAGACAGAATCCGCCGGCTTGTGCGTCTAGGGCTCCCCCCGTAACTTGATTCCCGTCACTGCTTTTCAGTGATCGGGTCTGCAAGCCCGCCGGAAAAACCAGTCGCACAGCCCTGCCAAAAGGACGCTCGTTTGTGTCCGCTCAATGGCGGCTTTGTGCGGGAGACCCTCGGGTCTGCCGGGTGCCTGGTTTCCCGGTCTTGCAGACCCGCACTTGGCTGCCACCCATCATCTGCAAGTGATGCTGGTAGCTCCTAATCAAAATCAGGAGTTTCACCATGATCAAACCAACACCGAATCCGCCAGAAACCGATCCGGTCTCGCCCTACAAATTCCCCGATTCCCGAACCCTGAACGAAGCCGCCGAACGCGCCCTCGACCATTACCTGACCCCGCAACAACGGATCATGGGCAGCCACACCACACACGACCCCATGTTCCTGGCCAACCCGGCCTACAACAGCGAATCCCTGTTGGCCAACGCCAGCGAATCCCTCGATTCCGCCAGCGAAATGCTCAGCAACTTCGCCGCCATCCTCGAGCCCGCCCACCGCAAAACCGCGCTGGGCATCGCACAAGTGATCATGGTTGCGGGGCTGGCCGTGAATCAGGCGCTGGATAATGTGGAACTGAAGGCGTGAGCCAATCCTGCCGGGGCGAAGGGGGACCTTGTTCCGGCAGGAAGCAGAACGATGGCACAGAGCTATGCCTTGCGTCAGCTCGCTTCGACTGTCACCCTCCGGCCCGTTCGAAAAGGATCAGAACAAGGAATCAAGGATTGAGTGGCTACGTTCCCAACCCGCCTAAAAATTTCCGCAACACCGGCACCAAACCTGTCGATATCCATGCCCAGCGTTGGGCTGAGTATGAGAAACACGGGAAAGAGCCTGCGCGTGAGCCTGAAAAAATCGGTATAGCCCTGCGGATCGGAGTGTTCTTCGATGGTACGGGGAACAATGCGAATAACACTGCAGCAGGCTTGCTTTGTGGTGCCCATCATCCAATTGCGCCCGAAGATATCGATACCAGTTGCAAGCCTTTCATGAGTGATCCTGATAGCAGCTACGCCAACGACACAAGTAATGTGCAGAAACTGAGTGAGCTGTATTTCGCACCTCAGGAAGCCGAAGGGGATAGCTTGTACAAACAAGCGTTTCGGATGGTGTATGTCGAGGGGATTGGAACGCGATCTGGTAAACAGGACAGTACATTCGGTGCTGGTACTGGGCGAGGTCATACCGGTGTTGCAGGATGAGTTCAAAGCTCATTTGCGGAGATTGAACTGCGTGTAAAAGACGTGTTGGATCTACATCCCAATGGGGAAATTACTTCGCTGAAATTTGATGTGTTCGGTTTTAGTCGCGGAGCTGCTGCCGCTCGGCATTTCGCCAACGAAGTCGCCCGTGGAAAACAGGGACCTTTAGGGGATGTTTTAAGAAACATTGAAAAGCACCTCAGCCGGACCTTCGTTGATCAATTCAAAAGCAGCATAAATATTGGCTTCATCGGCCTTTTTGACACGGTGCCTTCGATTGCTGGATGGTCGAATCTGGGTGACGTCAAAAGTCCAATCGCAACGGGCATCAAGTTGTACCTTGACCGTCGTTTTTTTACAGATGTCGTTCAATTATCTGCCCGAGATGAGTGCCGAGCGAATTTTGCGCTGAGTCGCGTCAAAGCCGACCATTTGGAGATCACGCTGCCAGGCGTTCACTCGGATATTGGTGGGGGTTACCGCGATGAGGTTGAAGAGTGTGTGCTCATCAGCCCTATGCAATCCCTTGAGGTTTCGCAATTTACTGATGTGTCCACCACCTCGATTTACCAAGATGCGCTGGCTGTGAAAAAACAATGGTTGGACAAAGGTTGGCCGGCGGAAATGTTAGAAATCGTCACCCCCGCTGCGCGACTCCTTCCGGTAGATCTGCAAGATAGACTCAGTACTCGCAAGAAACGCGTTTACGTGGCCGTTCAGCTCAAGCGCCCCGTGAGCGGTAAGCTATCCAGGGTATATCTGCGTGTAATGCACCAGTTGGCTAAAGAAAAGGGTGTTCGTTTCAACGACATTCCGGACACGCCAGAGTTAGCCGTTCCTTCCGAGCTTCAATCACTGTGCAACCGGTTTGTGGCAGGTGACTACAGCACTACACCACAAGAGGAAAAACAGCTGAAGCTGAAGTACATTCACATGTCCGCAAACTGGAACCATCCCCTTGGTCGCAAAGACGGCAGTGGTCTCCGTGCCGTGTATATCAATGCGCCTACGGCAGACGCGATTCGTGTGCAACATCCTCACGTACCTGACTGGACGCTCTGGTAATGAAGTTACTAGTCACTCTCATCTGTGCATTTTTCATGACTGGCTGCCAGTCTGCTAATCCACTTTCCGCTAAAAATGATCCTAAGTCCGAATGGTGGGAGATGGCTTTTATTGAGCCGGACTACATGAAGGTCTGGGTGGAAGATAGCTCTGTCCAAGATATCACCGGCAAAGTCTTCTCCAGGACTGGCGGCGGCACAGCCGCTGGCGGTGAGCCTGAAGACGGCACAGAGTCTGCCAAGGGTTGGAAGGGCGTTGGCGGCAGTGGAAGGAAAGTGGTGGGTGCCGACCTTCCCATTCGTATTTACGTCCGCTGGCAATCCATCGTAGAGCAGAAGACATGGCAGGCTTGGGTGGACATTCCTGAGGAGGCCAGGCAAGTGATGGTGTCATCTACCAATCAGCGTTGCCCGCAGACGCCTGATCAAAAAGCGAGATATATGGCGTCGATCTATCTGGGGTTGGCGCCTGGTGGCGTCGTGCAGGTCTGGGTCAGAGACTCGTGTCATCACCCGGTCAAAGTGGCTAGGGCCCAAGCTGAGGTTGAGCCGTTGGGGCCAAGTCAAGGCAAGAATCAAGGGCGTTACGCCTATCCAGTTAATGAAAAGGCTAAGCGCTATATTGAGAAGTTTGGTATTCCATATGGCAGTTGGTAATTCTTCGAAGTTGGGAGGGGAAGAGGCGAGTAAAGAGTATGGATGCTTAAAGAAAACTGTCCCCGTTCTTTGAAAAATCGCTTTATGATGCGACTCCTCTATGGAGTCCGAATGCGGGATGCTGTTTTGAAAATAGTGAAATCTACTCGCTTTGATGATGTCGACCATGACCTCGGATATGAATACCGTGGTTATAACTACGACATGCAGAGCGGAGATGATGTGTTTCTGGTTAGG
Source organism: Pseudomonas sp. KCJK9016 (assembly GCF_046231795.1). Lineage (NCBI taxonomy): Bacteria > Pseudomonadati > Pseudomonadota > Gammaproteobacteria > Pseudomonadales > Pseudomonadaceae > Pseudomonas > Pseudomonas sp. KCJK9016. The sequence goes on from NZ_JBJJMM010000007.1 coordinate 91,242, forward strand.
GTTTACGATGACGAGCCCGGACAGGCAACGGTAGTGCGTCCGACTTCAATGTCTAAAAACGAAAACCTTGGAAAGCTTGTCGAGTTCTTACGATCCGAACTGGGAGTGTGCAGGGTCTTGCTTTACAAGGAGGATGCTGGAGGATACGCCGAGATTGATCTTGATGGTTTGACATTTTATTCCTCCTGAAGCCGGCCTCGTAGTAGGAAGAAAGCAGATCTGCTTCTCGAAAATAAATCTGTCCCATTATGTGCACAGTCCCATTATGTGCACAATCTCACTGCTTTTGGTGAATCGAATAACTCATAACCGACGGCTCCGCACAAACACCTTCCCTGGTACAGCTCTGTCATAGGCTTTCCGTTCAGGTGAAAAACGTCAGCGTAACTGTGCCAGTCTTGTCAGTCGACTTTTGGCCTGATGACTTCTGGCGCTCAGGAAGTGAGGATATCAACCGCAGTACTCCCCAACCGCTCCCCATTAACCATCACATGCACGGCATGCTTCCCCGCATAATGCTTCCTCGTGGTGAAATCCTTGATCACCTGCCGCCGCGCCACAAGCGCGCTACCTACCCCCGGCAATACCAAGGTCTTCAACTTGAATACCTTGGCCGAAGTTCCGCCATTGGCCTTCACATAGTCAATCGCATAATCAATCACCAACCGCTGTTCCTCCGGTAACAACGATCGGATGGTGAACGACAACGTAATCGTCTCTCCAAGCCGCACCACCGCTGGCTCCACCTTCACATCCAGCAACTCGACCTCAGCCTTGGCCCCGGCACCGATGATCGTGAGCGCCCGCAAATTCCCCTGCTTGATCAGACTCCGCAACGCATGTTTCGCAATCCACGCCGTGTGCCTGTTCTCCAGCGCCCACCCTTCAACCGTATCCAGCACCCATTCCGGGTGTTCCTTGGTCACGTCATTCAAATGGTTCGCCACGGACTTGCGCACGTACAGACTCTCGTCCGCTTTCAACCGGTCCAGAATCCCGGCGGCCAGGTGCGGGTTTGCCTGCACCGGCTCCAGGCGAAACGACCATGGCAGGCGAGGGCGGCTGCCTTCGCTGGCGAGGCGGCGGACGTGGTGGTTTTCGTCTCGTGCCCAGTCATGCATCCGCTCCAGCGAGCGTTCCAGGTCGCTGCGCAGGAAGTGGCGGATGGCGAATTCGGAGGAGCCGAAGGTGGTGAAGTATTTCAGCGCTTCCATCGAAGTGTCGAATGCGTGCGCGCCATAGCTCGCCACGTAGTGTGGCAGGCACATGCTGACGAAGCCGCTGTTCAGACGTGGCGCGAGTTCGCGCAGGACCTCGAGGGAATCGGCGTAGTCCAGTGGCAGCACGGCGTGCAGGCTTTCGCTGACGCGGGCCATGCGTTGCATGACCGAGAGGTCGGCGAGGCCGTCGTTGGCGTACTTGAGAAAGGCCTTGGCCTTGAACGCCGGGTATACGGCGCTCATTTCGCTGGCAATGTGTTGCAGGCGTTCGGCGTTGAAGATTTCTTTCAGGGCCGGGGCGGCGGTTTCGGTGGTGCTCATGGTCAGGTCATCGGGGTGCTGATGAACGCTTGGAGGCCTTCGGCGTACTGGGTGTATTGGGCGATGCACGGGAAGCGTTCGGTGTCGATCTGGTCGGGGACGACGAGGCCGGTGAAGCTCCAGGCGACGGCGAGGGTGATGCCGTCCTGCTGGAGAGTGCCATCGGTGGGCAACGGGTGTTTTTGCAGTTCGTGTTCAAGGGCCGTGAAAGCGGCGGCCAACTGGCCTTCGACGCGTTCGACCCACGGCTGGTATTGAATGTCGGCCGGGCGCAGGTTGCGTTCGTAATAAAGCTGCACGGCTTTTTCGCAGGCAGCGAGGCCGAGGCCGATCAGGCGCAGGGCTTTTGCCCGTTGTGGCAGAGCGATGGGTAGCAGGGTTTTGCCGGACAGGGCTTCGAGGTAATCGAGGATCAACGTCGAGTCGATCAGCACTTCGCCATCGTCGAGAACCAGGGTTGGCGCCTTGACCACCGGGTTGATCTGCTGGAAGCGCTCGAAGTGGCGGAACACCGACACCGGATCGTGTTCCAGTTCGATTCCCAGGCACCTGGCGGAAATTGCCACGCGGCGCACGTAAGGGGAGTCCAGCATGCCGATCAGTTTCATGACGCGTTCCTTCAAGTCAAACCGGGGGAGGGCATAACGTAGCTGAGGTTGAAGGGATTGTCAGTCCTGAAAGCGGGCGGGCTCTGCAGTCGATGATTGTAAAGAAATGCGACAAAGCGCCGCTCATCCACCGTTTGTCTTCTATATACAGCCGCTCGACTGAATTTCTTGCTATAAACGCACTCCGATGAGCGCCGTGAAGCGTGTGTCAGAGGGCTTTCCGGGCGTTGTCGGACAAATTCCCGGTATTTAGAGTTGCTGATGCCTCAAACGGGCCTTAGACTGCCGCCCCTTCGTAAATTGAGTGCCGGGTGGCGTTTGCAATAAACGATGCCTTTCCGATGACCGCAGGCGGTTCGCCGGAACGCTCCCAAATTCGCCTTAATGCACGTTTTTTATAGAGATATCAATGACAAAGGATAAGTTGCTGGCCATGCCGGCAGATGACTACATGAATGCCGAGCAACACGCTTTCTTCACCGAGCTGTTGCAGAACATGAAAGTCGAAACCCATGAGCGCATTGAGCAGAACCGTATTGCCATCGAGAGCTTGGATACCCCGGCCGACCCGGCGGACGCCGCCTCGGTGGAAGAAGAGCGCACCTGGCTGGTGAACGCGATCGATCGCGACCAGCGCATGCTGCCTCAGCTGGAACAAGCCCTTGAGCGTATCAAGGAAGACAGTTTTGGCTGGTGCGACGACAGCGGCGAGCCGATTGGCCTGAAACGTCTGCTCATCAGCCCGACCACCAAGTACTGCATCGAAGCTCAAGAGCGTCACGAGCAGATCGACAAGCACCAGCGTCAGGCCTGATTCCTGAGGCGACCGCTTTCAAAGCGGGTCGTCGCGAAAAGATCGCAGCCTTCTGCAGCTTTTTTAAAGCTGCAGAAGGCTGCGATCTTTGCTTTTTCTCGTCTGTCGCACACCCTCGCAGCGTTCCATTGACCTGCCACAGCCCCACGACTAACGGACCATGGATAATGGCCTTGTAGTGGCGTTTAATGCAGCCACAACAATGAAAACAAGCGTGGGGTAACAAAATGACGAGAGATGGATCTCTGGTTGCGGCTCTGCCAGCACCAGTTGTTTTGCCGAAGAATCGCTGGCTGACGCCAACCCTGCAAAGCATCGCCCTGATGCTGTTGCTGGCCGCAATGGCTCTGGGCGAATGGTCCTTGTATGTGGGCATGCCGTTGGCGGTGCTGATTGTCTGGCTACCGCGCCTGCGTTCCCGGGCAGTCCCCGAATCTCGACCGGTCGATGGCAGCAACGCGATGTCCGAGTTGACCCGCGACCTTTCCTTCACCACCAGTCATAACGCGCTTTCGGCTGCTGGCGTGGCGTTTTCTGTCAAGGAACTGGCTGGCCGGTTGCAGTCGCAACTCGATGCTGCCGCACAGATCGTCAATAACGCCGAAGTGATGATTGCCACTGAACAGGCGACTTCTCAACTCAGCCACGAAGCGCTGGGCGCCGCCAGCGAGGCCCATCACAGCAGCGCGGCGGGTCGGACCGAGCTGGTCGATTCCATTTCGCGCATGCATCTGCTCAGTCAGCGCGCCAGTGCCAGTCGTGAGCTGATCGAAGCCTTGAGCGAGCGAAGTGATGACATTCAGCGTGTGACGCTGGTGATTCAGTCCATTGCCAGTCAGACCAATCTTTTGGCGTTGAACGCCGCTATTGAAGCGGCCCGTGCCGGCGAGCACGGCCGCGGTTTTGCAGTGGTGGCGGATGAAGTGCGCGGCCTGGCAGCTCGTACGGCAACCGCCACCGGTGAAGTCGGCGAGATGGTCGCCGACATTCAGCAACGTACGGCGCAGGTGGTGGAGCAGATTCGCCAGCTCTCCGACGATCTGCATACTGGTGTCGAGCAGGTCGAGAGCACCGGCCAACACCTGGAGAACATTGCGCGGCTGACGGCCGGGGTTGAAACCCAGGTCGGCGAAATCGCCCGAGGTGCCGAGACCAATCGCGAACAGCTCGACAGCCTGTTCACGGCCATCGAGCAGATGCGAAGCGATCTGGCGATCAGCGATCAACAGACACGACGCCTGGCCGAGGCTGCGGTGCAGATGGAAGGACAGGCTGAAGTCATCAGTGAGCGTCTGGCCGAAGTCGGCCTGGATGACTATCACCAGCGCATCTACGATCTGGCGCGAGAAGGGGCTGCCCAGATTGCCGCGCGTTTCGAGACCGATGTCGAGCAAGGGCGGATCAGCCTTGAAGACTTGTTCGACCGTCAGTATCTGCCGATCCCGAACACCCAGCCCGCCAAGTTCCAGACTCGCTTCGACCGTTACACCGATCAGGTGCTTCCAGCGATTCAGGAACCCTTGCTGCCGCGACACGAAGGTCTGGTCTTTGCCATCGCCTGCACGCAACAGGGGTATGTGCCGACCCACAATCTGGCGTTCAGTCAGCCACTGACCGGCGATGTACAAACCGATACCGTGCACAACCGCACCAAACGCAAGTTTGCCGATCGCACCGGCATTCGCTGTGGCAGCCATCAACAACCGGTGCTGTTGCAGACTTACACCCGTGATACGGGCGAGCTGATGCACGATTTATCTGTTCCGATCATGGTCAAGGGGCGGCACTGGGGTGGGTTGCGACTGGGCTACCAACCAGAGAGTCCGCATTGACGCATTGTTGCCGGAACTGCAATTAAGCTGTGCACGGACATTGCTGTTTCCATTTGATTCAAATCATTAACATGCCTGCATAGTTAGGTAGCTAATGAAAAATCGGAGGACAGCATGCAATGCAGAGTCGATGTCGCGGTGATGATCGGCAGCGGCGTTCCAGCAGGGCTTCGCGCGATGGGGCAGAGTGTCTGCTGGGTCGTGCTGCTCAACGGCGAGCGGCGTGGCACGGCGTTTGCCAGTCGCGATGAGGCCGAGGAGTGCAGGGCTGCATGGCTCGCGCAACTGGGCGTCGAATCCTGTGACAGCCTGCACTGATCGTGATTACTTGCCCCGATGCAGGCGCACGTTCAACTCATCGACCATCACCGCTTCTTCACCATCGGCACGCAGCCACTCCTTGAGTAACTGCGCCTGTTGCGGATTCCAGAAGTCGGCGTCGATCAGTTTGGTATCGGCATCAAGCGGGTGGGCTTCGATGAAGTCGTCAATCGCGGTTTCCTCTGAGGGCAGCCCTAACTGATCGAACAGTGTTGTCAGGTTGTAGGCAGGCATTTCCATGGTGTACTCCTTGATAGTGGACGATCACTCTCATTATCTGAGGTACCCACCGGTCAGGAGTTCGATTCGCGATTCCAGTGAGCGGGCGAGAGCGCAGGCCGCGTTGTGATCTTCACGGAAACCTCTGACTAGTCCCGTTGACTTTTCTCTGATGTGAAAAAAGGCGTTGCCTGCCGGAATCACTTGAAACATGGGGCCCCGGCCGAGTGACACCGAGGCTGTGTCAGGGCCAGAACCTTGAGCATTCAGGACAAAGGGTTGTTCGCAAGCCACGGCAAAATGCGTCAAAGTGCACATATGAAGTCCTTTTCATGAGTTGACCCGCATTTACAGACGGTTGCGGGTAGTCGCGAGCAGCGTCGCTGCTCTAGAATCGCCAACACCTGTTGACGGCATGGCGTTATCTAAAGCAATTTTTTGCGTGCGATATGTCGGAAAAGTGCTTTTCTTGGTGAGCTTTTTCCCTAAAGTTTGTAGTCACCATTCTCTGGCCCGCCTCGCGGCGTTTTCCTTCAACATTTGGAGAACGTCTTTGCAGGTTTCGCGGGTGGCATTGCAGTAGTCTTGCCAGTCTCGCGCCGGATGAGCACTTCGTTCATTCCATTTTTCGGGTTCATCGCGCAACACCATCGGCCGGTCCGTTTTTATTGTCGTGGGCGTTATTCGCAGGCGGCACTCTTTCAAGTGTGGGGATGTTTCTTTGGCAGTCAGTAACCTCGATATGCATGCTTTGTTCGTGCTGGGTGATTTGCGGGCAAAGCTGGTCAAGCAGTTTCAGTCGCGTTTTGTTTACATCACCGAGCAAAACGCCGAAGGCATTTATGTTGCCGAAATCGACACCGAGAGTGCCTTGGTGGTCGATGACAAACCCGGCCTCAAGCTCAAGGTCGGTGATCATTTCAGCGCTTCGGTATTGCCCAGCCGTGAAGGCGGCAAGATGGACATCCGTTTTCGCGAAATCAAAATGACCGTGTACGGTCTGGGCGATTATGCCTTCGTCAGCACGGCCGACGGCCATGCCATCGTGTTCAAGGAAGGCCACTGCGCGGTCACCGTGTTCGCCGCCAATGAGCAATTGCAGGAAGGCCTGACCAAGACCCTCAAGGCCGTGACCGCCAAGGTCGCCAAGTGGCGCAAGGGCGAACTGGTGACCTTCAAGGCCAGCGAGTGACAGGTGTGAGCCGCGCCGATTTCCATTTGCAGAACCTCGACAGCGCTCGCGCCGAAGCCCGGCGCCTGTTCGATGCGAAAGCCGGATTGAAAGGCGCCTGGCTTGGTTGGGTCGCCTCGCAGATCTACACTTTGCAGCCTGCCGAATACGCCAGCATGGTCAGACGCGAGCTTCAACGCTTGCAGGAAATATCTGAAAAGTAGCCTTGTCCGAGGCTTGCCCCTGAAAAAGCAGGAACCTCGTCTACAGTCAGTTGACTGAGTATTCAGAGGCTGGCGGTCTTCTGTCAGGCCTTCCTGCTATTGCTGTGAACGGCACGAGGTGCAAAGCATGAACGGATTTCGACGGTTGCTGGCTGCAGGTCTGGCCACATTCGGTTTGTTGACAGTGGTGCCCGCGGTCAATGCCGCACAGGCGCCGATCCATTTCGCCGACCTGAACTGGGAAAGCGGCAGCCTGATCACCGACGTCCTGCGGATCATCGTGGAAAAAGGCTACGGGCTTCCCACCGACACATTGCCCGGCACGACCATCACTCTGGAAACCGCGCTCGCCAACAATGACATCCAGGTCATCGGTGAGGAGTGGGCCGGACGCAGCCCGGTGTGGGTCAAGGCCGAGGCTGAAGGCAAGGTCGCCAGCCTCGGTGATACGGTAAAAGGCGCCACCGAGGGATGGTGGGTGCCGGAATACGTGATCAAGGGTGATGCCGCCAAAGGCATCAAGCCGCTGGCGCCGGACCTGCGCAGTGTCAGTGATCTGAAGAAATACAAGGACGTGTTCAAGGATCCGGAAAACCCGAAAAAGGGACGGTTCCTCAACAGCCCGATCGGCTGGACATCGGAAGTGGTGAACAAGCAGAAGCTCACGGCCTATGGATTGCAGGATGACTTCACCAATTTCCGCAGTGGCTCCGGTGCGGCGCTGGATGCCGAAATCAGTTCGTCGATCCGCCGGGGCAAACCGGTGCTGTTCTACTACTGGTCGCCGACACCGCTGCTCGGCAAATTCAAACTGGTGCAGCTCGAAGAGCCGGCGTTCGATGCCGAAGCCTGGAAGACCCTGACCGACGCTGACAACCCCGATCCGAAACCGACCCGTTCCTTGGCGTCGAAGCTGTCGATCGGTGTGTCCGCACCCTTTCAGAAGCAGTATCCGGAAATCGTTGCGTTTTTCAGCAAGGTCGATTTTCCAATTGACGACCTGAACAAGGCGCTGGCCGAAATGAGCGAGAAGCACACACCGCCAAGGGACGCGGCGCAGGCGTTCATGAAGGCTCATCCGGATGTGTGGCAGGCGTGGCTGCCCAAGGATGTCGCGGACAAGGTTCAGGCAGGTTTATAGCAGTGCGGCGAGGGAGTTTGCTCCCTCGCCGCTGTGTTTCAGAATCGGGTTTGCACGGCCAGTTCAAAGGTGCGTGGCGTGCCCAGGTAGTACGCCGGCGACACATGGGCGAACTCGGCATACACCTCGTTCGTCAGGTTGCGCACGCGACCGGTGACGGTGGTATGCGAGTCGACCCTGTAGCTGAGGAAACTGCCAAACAACGTATATGACGGCACGGTCAGGGTGTTGGCATTGTCCGCATACACCGACGCCACATACCGCGCATCGACCCCGCCTTGCCATTGTGGTGAGAAGTCATAGGTCAGCCACAGATTGCCGACCCGGTCGGGGACGTTGGTCGGCGTGTTGCCCTTGCGTGAAACCACCACACCGGCGGCGTTCTTTTCGTTGAAGTCATCGTACCGGGCGTCGACCCAGGCGAAATTGCCTTCGGCCAGCAGCTTGTCGGTGATCCGCAGGGAACTGGCAATCTCGATGCCCTTCGATGTCTGCTGACCGACTGGAATGCTGTTGGTCGGATCCAGCGGATCGGTTACGGCAAAGTCCTTGCGCTCGATGGTGTAGGCGGCCACCGTCGCCGAGCCGCGTCCGTTCAGGTAGTCGAACTTGCTGCCGATTTCCCATTGCTTGCCTGTTGAAACATCGAAATCCTGAGTGCCATTGGGTTGCTCGGCGGCGGTGCTGTATTGCACATAAACGTTGGCGGACGGAATGAACTGATACGTCAGGCCGACACGCCCGGTGACCGGTTCCCAGCTGCGCTTGAGATGACGCGGGTTGCTTGAGGTCACCGTGCGATGGTTGGTGACATCGAGGTCGATATCGTCATAGCGCAGGCCGGTGAGCAGCGAGAGTTTGTCGGTCAGTGCCAGACGGTTTTCAGCGAACAACGCCCTGGTGGTGACCTCATTGGTCTTGTCGCTGACAAAACCCGGTTTCGTGCCCGGTATGTCATAGAAGTGTCCAGGGCGGTAGCTGTTCGGATCCACGGTGCTCGCACCTTTGACATTGAGCGGGGAGTTGGTGGTCTGGTTGACCTTGTACTCGAATCCGCCGGACCAGGTGGTATCCAGGCCGAACAACGTGTTGTCGTGGCGCAGTTCGAACTGATTGCCATCCTGCTCACCCTGATGCCGAACCTGATAGGCGGTGGAGCGGTTCACGGCACTGTTGTCGGCGTTGTACTGGTAGGTTTCGAGGTTGCGGTAGTCGCGCTGGCTGTCCAAGTGATAAAGCGTGTTGCGCAGGGTTGTGCTGTCGTTGATCCGGTAATCGATGATCGAGCGCATCCAGATTGTCCGCTGCTCATAGCGACCGTCCTCGACGTTGTAGTTGTTGAAGCGGTTGTGGCGGTCGATCTTCAATTCGCCAGCCTTGGGATTGAGCACCGGGGTGCCCCAGTAGGGGCTGTCTTCGTGTTCGTCCTGATATTCGAAGGCCAGGGTGTGCGACAGGCTTGGCGTCAGGTCGCTGAGCAACGAGAACGCCATGCTCCAGGCATCGCGTTCCTGGCGGTCGATGTAGCCGTTGCTGGTGTTGTGGCTGATGTCGAAACGCGCGTAATGCTGCACGTCGGCGCCGGGCTGGCTCAGGGCGTGATTGAGGCCGAATGCGGTTTCAGCGGTGTCATATGTGCCGTAGCTGACCCGGCCTTCGGCGGCCTGCTCGTCGCGGGTGGCCAGTTTGGTCACGTAGTTCAGCGAACCGCCGACCGAGCCTGCACCGTTGATCAGCGACGACGGGCCACCGACCAGTTCCACCCGGTCATAAATCCACGAGTCCACGGGGCGTGCCAGCCCGCCGGAGACGTTGACGCCATTGAACATCTGGGTGATCTGGCTGCTGGTGAAACCCCGATAGGACACGAAACCGCCGAAACCCGGCGGCGCACTGGCGTTGACACCGGGCAGGGTGTTCGCAGCGTCCTGGAAGTTCTGCGCGCCGTGGCGCTCGATGTCATTGCGGTTGGCGATGGCCACCGAGGCCGGGGTGGCGCGTACGCTCAGGCCGAGACGCGAAGCCATGCCGCTGGACTGGTCGAGGCTCAGACCCGGTTCGGCGGTGGACTCGCCATCAATGGTGATTGGTGCCAGATCCACGGCGGATTGCGCCCAGGCGTTGACGGACAGGCAGCCGCACAGGCTCGCCAGCAAGGTAAGTTGTTTCATCGTTTGAATCCTGAATGCTTGTCTAGGAGTCAGCGCACAGACGAACGCCGCGCGTTGGCGCAGTGAGCTGACAAATCAAAAAAGGCAAAGGCACTCAGGCGAGCGGCGGAGCGCGAGGATTGGCCGAAGGCCAGGTGAAGCGGGCAGGGAGGTCGGTGCTGACGATGGCCGGCAGCGGCGGACTGTGATGTTCCGGCAGGATCGCCAGTGTCAGGCTGGAGTTGAACGCCGGGCCCATGCCGCCGGTGGAACACAGTGGACAGCCGAACGCCTTGGCCAGGGTCGGCAGTTTCTCTTCGGAAGGACTGGAAGTCAGAGGCGCCTGGGTGCCCGGATCGATGGCACAGAACTGGCCGCCGATACCATTGAGCTGCATGCCGACCATTTGCCCGTGACCGATGCTGCAGGCGAACACGTTGAACAGGACGCAGCAATAGAGCATCCAGGCCAGCAGTGAGCGATCGGAACGGGTGAATTTCATGGGGCGGCACTTTACCGCACCGCCGACCGGTCGTGCACATGGAAAAATGCCGACTAGGATGTTTTGTTCAAATCCCTGAAAAGGATTCTCGACCATGACCTTTGTGTTGGCTCAATGGCTGGTGACGATATTTGCGGCGATCAGCCTGATGCATGTGTATTGGGCGATGGGTGGGCAGTGGGCGACCGTGGCGGTGATACCGCAGGTTCCCGTGGAAAACGGTGGGCAGACCCTCAGGCCGGCATTCAAACCATCAGGCTGGATCACGCTGGTGGTGGCGGTGGCGCTGCTGCTGATTGCCGCACTGGTGTGCATGAGAGTGGGCTGGTGGTTTTCGCCAGTGCATCACTGGGCGTTGCAGTGGGTCATCAGCGCAATTGCGCTGCTGATGTTTGCGAGGGCGATCGGCGATTCGGAACTGGTGGGTTTTTTCAAGGAAGTGAAGGGGTCGCGATTTGCCCGGCTCGACACCTGGGTCTACTCACCTTTGTGTCTGATATTGGGAGCCGGGCTGTTGGCCGTCGCCTGGATCTAGTTGCCGCTCTCGGTGCGTCGGCTGCTGACTTCGGCCGGCACATCGTCCCCGGCCATGCGTTTGCGGAACAGCGCCGCCCGGGCCAGCAGTAGGGTGGTCACCGGTACCGTGATCGACAGCAGGACCGGGATCAGCCAGGCGTGCAGCACAGGTCCGGACTTGAGCGCGGAAAAACAGATGATCGACGCCAGGGCCACGCACCACGCGCCGAGAGTCGAGGCCAATGCCGGCGGATGCATGCGCTGGAAGTAGTCCTTCATTCGCACCAGGCCGACTGCACCGCTCAGGGCAAACAGGCCGCTGAGCACCAGCAGGATCGCCACCGGGATTTCCACCCACAGAGACAATTCAGCGTTCATTCGATCACCTCGCCACGCAACAGGAATTTCGCCAGGGCAAACGAGCCGACGAAACCGAACAGCGCGATCAGCAGCGCCGCTTCGAAATAGGTATCGCTGGAGTAGCGAATTCCCAGGGTCAGCATCATCAACATGGCGACGATGTACAGGTAGTCCAGCGCCAATACCCGATCCTGTGCCGATGGCCCTTTGAACAGGCGAATCAGCGTGAGCACCATCGCCAGGGAAAACAGGAAAAGCGTCAGCACAATGGCGTTCGACAGCAGCGGGCTCATTCGAAAATCTCCATCAACGGTCGCTCGTACGTGGTCTTGAAGTGCTGGATGAATTGCGCCTCGTCATCCAGATCCCAGACGTGCATCAACAGAATGCTGCGATCCAGCGCCAGTTCCGACCAGACTGTGCCGGGCACGACCGTGCAGATCATCGACAACGCCGCCAGGCCATGGGCATCGCGCAGATCCAGCGGCACCTTGACGAAACGCGAGCGAGGCTGGCGACGACCGGCATTGAGCACACCCCAGGCCACCGCCAGATTGGAAACCAACACGTCACGCCCGACCATCAGGATCAGGCGCAGAATCACCCCTGGACGGCGGATGTGAATACGTTGCGGGCGCAGTTTGCGCATCATCAGTGGCGCGCAGAAACCCAATGCCGCCCCCAATAGCAGGTTGCCGGGGCTGATTGACAGGTTCAACACCAGCCACAGCAACCACAATGCAAGCGACAGCCACGGAGCAGGGAACAGGCGCCTCATGGTTGCACCTCCAGCAGCGCAGCCTTGGCTTCAGGGCCTGGAACGGCGCGGGTGCCGAGCACCGCCAACACGTATTGCTGCGGATTGTTCAATGCGTCTGCTGCGGCCTGGGTGTAACGCAGCAGCGGTTCAGCCTTGAAGGTCAGGGCGATGCTCAGGCCGAGCAGCAGGAAAACCGGCGTGCACTCGAGTTTGCGCAGGACCGGTGACGGGCGTTCTTCCGGTGACCAGAAGCGCTGGATGCCCAGTCGCGAGAAGGCCATCAACGAGCCGAGGCCGGTGAGGATCAGCAGTGCCAGCAAGCCCCAGGCCGCCATCGAAACCGGCTCTCCGGCACCCAGACCCAGCGGGTTGAGCAGGGCGCCGATCAGGCTCAGCTTGCCGATGAATCCCGACAATGGCGGCATGCCGACGATCAGCAGCGCACAGGCGATGAAGCTCAGACCGAGGAACGCCATGGTCCAGGGAATCACCTGACCGACCACGGCTTTCTGCTCATCGTCCAGGTTGATGCCCTTGACCGGTGGCTCCCACTGTTGCGGACGCGGAAGCAACTCGTTTTCGTCTTCCAGTGGCACTTCGATGGCGGTTCGCGAACGTTCGATCAGTTCCGCCAGTAAAAACAGTGCGCTCAGGGCCAGGGTCGAGCTGACCAGATAGAACAGCGCTGCGCCAATGAGGTTCGGCTGGGCGAAGCCCACTGCCGATAACAGAATCCCCGCCGACACCAGAATGCTCAGGCTGGCCATGCGTTCCAGGCGTTGCGCGGCGATGATCGCCACGCCGGCGCAGAGCATGGTCGCCATGCCGCCATAGATCAGCCAGTCGCCGCCGAAATACGCCGAGGCGCCGGCCTGCCCGGAGAACAGCAGCGTCCACAGGCGCAGCAAGGTGTAGACCCCGACCTTGGTCATGATCGCGAACATCGCCGCCACCGGAGCACTGGCGGAAGCGTAGGCCGGCACCAGCCAGAAGTTCAGTGGCCACATTCCGGCCTTGGCCAGGAATGCCACCGCCAGGATGGCCGCGCCGGCATGCAGCAGGCCTCGGTCGGCGTCCGGCACCAGCGGAATCTTCATGGCCAGGTCAGCCATGTTCAACGTGCCGGTGACGCCGTAAATCAATGCCGCGCCGATCAGGAACAGCGAAGAGGCCAGCAGGTTGATCGAAATGTAATGCAGCCCCGACGACACCCGCGCCCGGCCCGAGCCGTGGAGCAGCAAGCCGTAGGACGCCGCGAGCAGCACTTCGAAGAACACGAACAGGTTGAACAGGTCCGCCGTCAGGAACGCGCCGTACAGGCCCATCAACTGAATCTGGAACAGCGCATGGAAGCTTGAGCCTGCGCCATCCCAGCGGGCCATGGCGAACAGCAGGGCGCTGACGCCGATGATGCCGGTCAGCACCAGCATCAATGCCGACAGGCGATCGACCACCAGGACGATGCCGAACGGCACTTGCCAGTTGCCCGGCAGGTAGACGCCAATGGAGCCGGGCACGCCGGTGGTCTGGGTCCATTGCAGCAACAGCAGGGAAATCACCAGCCCCAGCAGGCTGGAAAACAGGTTGATCTTTGCCTTCAGCGGACGGTGTTTTTCGCCGAGCATCAACATGATGGCAGCCGTCAGCAGCGGCAGCAGGATCGGCGCAGCGACCAGGTGCGTCATCGCCGTCATTCCCTGGGCTCCCGGCCGTCCACATGGTCGGTGCCGGTCAGGCCCCGCGAAGCGAGCAGTACCACCAGAAACAACGCGGTCATGGCGAAGCTGATGACGATCGCCGTCAACACCAGCGCCTGAGGCAGAGGGTCGGTGTAATTGAGCAGATCCTGCGGCACACCGTCCTTGATGATCGGTTCCTTGCCGATGAACAGGCTGCCCATGCTGAAGATGAACAGGTTGACGCCGTATGACAGCAGGCACAGGCCCATGACCACCTGAAACGTCCGCGGACGCAGGATCAGCCAGACGCCGGAGGCGGCGAGCACTCCGATGGCGATTGCGATGACTTCTTCCATCAGACGGCTCCTTTGATGGCAGCGGTTTTGTGGCCCCGGACCGATTGGTGGGCGAGGGCGGTGAGGATCAACAGCGTCGAACCGACCACCACTGCGTATACGCCAATATCGAAGAAAAGCGCGCTGGCGATATGAATGTCACCCAGTACCGGCACGCTGAAATGCCAGGTGTGCGTGGTGAGGAACGGATAACCCGCCAGCATCGCGCCGAGGCCGGTGACCGTGGCGAACAGCAGCCCGGTGCCCATCCAGCGCAGCGGTCGCAGGCTCATTTGCGCCTCGACCCACTGGGTGCCGGCGACCATGTATTGCAGGATGAACGCCACTGACATCACCAGGCCGGCGACAAATCCGCCGCCCGGCTGGTTGTGCCCGCGCATGAACAGATAGAACGACACCACCAGCGCTACCGGCAGCAGCAGGCGCACCAGCACCGCCGGCACCATCATGAAACCGAGTGCGGTGTCGCTGGCCGAACGCGGGTTGACCAGATCAGTCACCACGTCCGGCGCCAGCAGGCGTTGCTGGGCGGGCAGTTGCAGGCTTTCTTTCGGCGGACGGAAGCGGCGCAGCAGGGCGAACACGGTCAGCGCCACGGCCACCAGCACGGTAATTTCGCCGAGGGTGTCGAAACCACGGAAGTCCACCAGCATTACGTTGACCACGTTGCCGCCGCCGCCTTCAGGCAAGGCGCGACTCAGATAGAACGAGGAAATGTCGTTCGGGGTCTGCCGGGTCAGCATCGCATAGGACAGCAGCGCCATGCCCCCGCCGACGGCAATCGACAGCAGCAGGTCGCGCAGACGCCGAACCCGCGCCTTGCGCAGACTGCTCGGTAATGGCGAAACCTCTTCGATGCGTCGTGGCAGCCAGCGCAGGCCGAGCAGGATCAGCACTGTGGTCACCACCTCGACCACCAGTTGCGTCAGGGCCAGATCCGGTGCCGAGAACCAGACGAAGGTCACGCAGGTCATCAGACCGCAAACACTGACCATGGTCAGGGCGGCGAGACGGTGATATTTGGCCTGCCATGCGGCGCCGAGTGCGCAGGCGATTGCCAGCAGCCACAGGGTCACAAACACGATGGAACCGGGGATCTTCGGACGGTCGCCCCAGCTCAGGCTGCTGTGCAGCATCGGAATCAGCCCGGCGAGCACCGCCGCCAGGACCATCAGGAACAGCTGGGTTTGCAGGCGCCGGGTGCCGATCCGCGGCTCCAGCCGCCGGGCCAGACGCATCATCGCTACCAGACTTCGTTCGAACAGACGCTTGCCGTTGAAGCGTCCCACCAGCGGCGGGAACTTGAAGCGGCCGCGCTTGAACTGATTGCGCAGCAACAGGTAGACGACGATGCCGCCGGACATGGCGATCAGGCTCATGATCATCGGTGCGTTGAACCCGTGCCAGATCGCCAGACTGTATTGCGGCAGCGCACCACCCACCACCGGCAATGCGGCGGCGGCCAGCAACGGGCCGACGATCTGGGCCGGGAAAATTCCGACCAGCAGGCAGGTGAATACCAGCAGTTCAACCGGTGCGCGCATCCAGCGCGGCGGTTCGTGCGGGGTGTGCGGCAAATCGGTGGCGGTCGGGCCGAAGAACACGTCGACGGTGAAGCGCAGCGAGTATGCAACGCTGAACGTGCCGGCGATGGTCGCCACGATCGGCAGGGTTGCTTCAACCCACGCAGTGGCGTTGATGAAGACGGTTTCGGCGAAGAACATTTCTTTCGACAGGAAACCATTGAGCAACGGCACGCCGGCCATGGAGGCGCTGGCCACCATCGCCAGGGTGGCGGTGAACGGAATCAGTTTGAACAGGCCGTTGAGCTTGCGGATGTCGCGGGTGCCGCTTTCGTGGTCGATGATCCCGGCGGCCATGAACAGCGAAGCCTTGAACGTCGCATGGTTGAGAATGTGGAACACCGCCGCGACTGCTGCCAGCGGGCTGTTCAGGCCCAGAAGCAGAGTGATCAGGCCGAGGTGGCTGATGGTCGAATAGGCCAGCAGACCCTTGAGATCGTTCTGGAACATTGCGCAGTAGGCGCCAAGCAACAGCGTGGCGGCGCCAGCGCCGCTGACGATGTAGAACCATTCTTCACTGCCGGACAGTGACGGCCATAACCGGGCGAGCAGGAACACCCCGGCCTTGACCATGGTCGCCGAGTGCAGGTAAGCCGAAACCGGCGTCGGCGCCGCCATGGCGTGGGGCAGCCAGAAGTGGAAGGGAAACTGCGCACTTTTGCTGAGGGCGCCGATGAGAATGAGGGGAAGCAGGATGGGGTAGAGGGCATGTGCACGAATCAGATCGCCGGCGGCCAGGACCTTGTCCAGGTCATAGCTGCCGACGACATGGCCGAGGATCATGACCCCCGCCAGCAGACACAACCCTCCCGCACCGGTGACCATCAGCGCCATGTAGGCGCCACGCCGGGCGTCGTGGCGGTGGTGCCAATAGCCGATCAACAAAAACGAGAAAAGGCTGGTCAGCTCCCAGAAGAACACGATCTGGATCAGGTTGCCGGAAATCACCAGCCCGAGCATGGCGCCCATGAACGCCAGAAAGAACGCGAAGAAGCGCGGCACCGGATCGTCCGGCGACATGTAATAACGGGCATACAGCGAAACGAGGGTGCCGATGCCCAGCACCAGCATCGAGAACAGCCAGGCGAAACCGTCCATGCGCAGGACGAAGTTCAGTCCGAGGCTGGGCAGCCAGTTGAACTCTTCACGAATCACGCCGCCGTGGGCGATTTGCGGGTACAGCATGGCGACAGCAACGGTGCCGATCAAGGCGACCAGACCTGCCAACACGGATTCGGCGTTACGTGCGTTGTGCGGCAGCACCGCGGCCACACAGCTGCCCAGAAAAGGCAGAAGCAGTAGAACTATCAGGGACATAGGCTTCTAATCTGCGGAAGTTTGTGAAGCATCATACGTGCCAGCTCCCGGATCGCCAAACGCGAGGATGTCTCTGAATCCTACAAAATAGCCGCAAAATCCTCGTTCAGCCTTCTGTCTCGTGCTCGAAAGCTTCTGTGACCGGTTGTGTT
Organism: Pseudomonas sp. KCJK9016; assembly: GCF_046231795.1. Taxonomy (NCBI): domain Bacteria; kingdom Pseudomonadati; phylum Pseudomonadota; class Gammaproteobacteria; order Pseudomonadales; family Pseudomonadaceae; genus Pseudomonas; species Pseudomonas sp. KCJK9016. Next base: position 108,488 of record NZ_JBJJMM010000007.1, read on the forward strand.
TCTTTGCCCTTGGTCTTCAGCTCACTGACAATCACTGCCGCCACGATCAGCCCCGCACCGACCAAGGCAATGGCTGGCAGGCGCTCGCCGGCAATCCGCCCGGCGATTCCCGCCCATACCGGCTCGCCAGCGTAGATCAATGTAGCCCGAGTGGGAGAAACGCTTTTCTGCGCCCAGTTCATGGCCACTTGAATGGCTGCACTCATCGCGCCCAAACCAAGTGCAGTACTCAGCAGCAGCCAGGAAAAGTCCGGGATCGCCTCGCCGGTCGGTACCACCATCAGAAATGCCAACGCCGAGGTCGTCGCCAGTTGCACCACCGTCACCCGGCGTACATCGACCTGGCCCGCATAGGTGCTGATCAGGATGATCTCCGCCGCTATGGCGATGGCGCTGATCAGTGTGGCGATTTCACCAGGACTGAAGTTCAACGATGCGCCAGAGGGCCCCGACAGCAGCATCAACCCGGTAAACGCCAACATGATGCCGATGCTCGGCATCAAGCCGGGACGCCGGCCCAGCACCAGCCATTGCAGCAGCGGTACGAACGGCACGTACAGCGCCGTGATGAACGCCGACTGACTGCTCGGAATACTCTGCAAGCCTACGGTCTGCAAGCCATAACCGAGCAGGATGGCCACGCCGATGAAGGCTCCCGCCTTGAATTCGAACAAGGTCAGTTCGCGCAAGTGTTTCCAGGAAAACAACGCCACGATGCTCGCCGCTGCGGCAAAGCGCAGGCCGACAAAAAACATCGGGCCACTGACGGTCATGGCGTGTTGCACCAGCAGAAAAGTGCCGCCCCAAAGCATGGTGATCAGCACGAGTACGCACTCGGCTTTGCTGAACCGGGAAAACCGCAGGGGCGTTTGAGGGGAACTGGCTGACGTCATGATCTTGCACACTTTTGAAGAGGGGACGCACAATGCGCCAAATGTTGCGCAGTATACTGCCCAACCTCAACCAGTGAGCAATATAGTGCACAAAGATTCCGTTCAACGGGCTTCGGTTCTGCAGCACGTCAGCCAGAACGTCCGACGCCTGCGCCACGCGGCCGACATGAGCCAGACGACTCTCGCGGAAAAGTCCGGGGTCAGTCGGCGCATGCTGGTGGCCATCGAAGCCGGCGAAAAAAACGTCAGCCTGACCACGCTTGACCGGGTGGCCGAAGCCCTGGACGTGGCCTTCAGCGATCTCATCCAGGCTCCGGACAACCGCGATCCGGGTCGTATCAACGAACTGGCCTGGGCCGGCAGCATTCCCGGCAGCAAAGCGGTTCTGCTGTCCAAGGCCAGCGCCACCCGCGCAGTGGAGCAGTGGGAATGGTGCCTGCAACCGGGCGAGGTCTATCCTTCCCAACCGGACGCCGACGGCTGGAGCGAGCAGATTTTCGTGTTCGAGGGCTGCCTGACCCTGATGCTTGGCGACCAGCCGCAGCACATCGCCGCCGGGGAGTTTTTCATGTTCGCCAGCAATCAGCCGCACACCTATCGCAACGATGGGGACGTCGCGGCGCGTTTCGTGCGTAATGTGGTGATCTGACTGTTGCAGGGTCGACAGCGGGTAAACAGTTTGTACTGTTCTGCGTGCGGGATATTTTAAGTTTGTTTTTCAACTTGTTGATAAATAACAAAAAAACTATTCAGGCATGACTCCTGCTTTTGGTTCTGGATCCTCATCCGGAACCACGGAGTCGCCTCACATGACCGCTTCAACTCAAACCACTGAACGCCTCCTGAAAATCGGGAGTGCTTTCTGATGCCCCGCGAAATCCGTCTCAACGCCTTTGACATGAACTGCGTCGGCCATCAGTCACCGGGCCTGTGGGCGCATCCGCGTGACCGTTCCTGGCAATACAAGGATCTGGAGTACTGGACCGATCTGGCGAAAATCCTCGAGCGCGGCAAATTCGATGGTTTGTTCATCGCCGACGTGCTGGGCATCTACGACGTGTACAACGGCAACGGCGAGGCGGCGATCCGCCAGGCGGCCCAGGTGCCGGTCAACGACCCGCTGCAACTGATCCCGCCGATGGCGCTGGTGAGCGAGCATCTGGGTTTCGGTCTGACCGCTTCGTTATCCTTCGAGCATCCGTATCCGTTCGCCCGACGCCTGTCGACTCTCGATCACCTGACCAAGGGCCGTGCCGGCTGGAATATCGTTACCTCTTATCTGGAAAGCGGCGCGAAAAACATCGGCCAGCAAGCCCAGACCGAACACGACGCGCGTTACGACTTTGCCGAGGAGTACCTGGAGGTCTGCTACAAACTGTGGGAGGGCAGTTGGGAAGAGGGAGCGATCTTGCGGGACCGCGAGCGGCGAATCTTCAGCGATCCGGGCAAGATCCACGAGATTCGTCACCACGGAAAACATTTCCAGGTACCGGGCATTCACCTCTGTGAACCGTCGCCGCAGCGCACGCCGGTGCTCTATCAGGCCGGGGCGTCCAGCCGGGGCAAGCAGTTTGCCGCCGAGCATGCCGAGTGTGTGTTTGTCGCCGCGCCGTCGAAAGTGCTGCTCAAGAAAACCGTAGCCGACATCCGCCGCCGCGCCGCGGAGGCCGGGCGCGATCCGTCGAAGATCCTGATCTTCAACCTGCAAACCGTGATCCTCGGCGAGACCGATGCCAAGGCCAAAGCCAAATTCGAGGACTACAAATCCTGGGTCAGCTACGAGGGTGCAATGGCGCTGATCTCCGGCTGGACCGGCATCGATTTCAGCCGTTTCAAACCGGACGAACCGCTCAAGCACGTGCATACCAACGCGATTCAGTCGGCGGTCGAGGCGTTTTCGACAGCGGACCCGAACAAGGTCTGGACTCCGAATGAACTGGCTGACTGGGTCGGCATCGGCGGTTTCGGCCCGTTGTTCGTCGGCAGTCCGGAAACGGTGGCGGATCTGTTGCAGGAGTGGGTCGATGAAACCGACGTCGACGGTTTCAACCTGGCTTATGCGCTGACCCACGAAACCTTCATCGACGTCGTGGAATTGCTGGTGCCGGAATTGCAGAAACGCGGCGTCTACAAGACCGAATATGCGCCGGGGACATTGCGCGAGAAACTGTTTGGCGAGGGGCCGAGGTTGCCGGAGATTCATCCGGGCAGCGGTTATCGAAACCTGGGCGAATTGCATCGGCAGGAGAAAAAGGTCGCGTCTGTCTAGACTCGTTCGCGGTGTCTGCACGACACTGCTTCGAGCAAACCCTCAGCAGCGAGAACGGCATGACTCAAACCGATACGACCGCCATCCGTCACGCCGACATCCTGATTGTCGGCGGCGGCCTCAGCGGTACGATGCTGGCGGTGCAATTGCTGCGCCTGCCGGGACGGCGAAAGATTCTGGTGGTCGAGCCCAGGGCTGAACTGGGCCGGGGCGAAGCGTACAGTGCGGTGGAACTGGGTCATACGCTCAACGGCAATGCAGCGCGGATGAGCGTCGACCCGGACAATGCCGATGACCTGACTCAGTGGCTGACCGAGCACATTGCCGGCGGCGGTTGGCCGGAATCGGATCAGCAGCATGTGCCGGTCAGTGAATTGTTTCCGCCACGGGGGCTGTTCGGTGTCTACGTGCAGCAGCGACTGGTCGAAGCGCAACAGTTGGGGGCGCAGCAGGGTTCGACCGTCGAGCATGTGTGCGCTGAGGTGGTCGATATTCGGACATCAAATGATTCTGTGCTGCTGACCTTGAGTGAGGGCCAGCAATTGCGGGGGCCCTACGCGGTTCTGGCCACGGGCATGTTTCCGGCCGCCCGCACGCCGCAAATGCAATCCAGCGGTCTCAACGCTGCCGCGCTGGATCCCTGGGACGTAAGCGCCATGCGTCAGCTCGATCCGCATTCCACGGTGCTGATCATCGGCTCCGGCCTGACCATGGTCGATGCGGTTGTGTCGCTGGAGCAGGCCGGGCATCGCGGGCCGATAGAAGTGTTTTCCCGACATGGATTATTGCCTCATGTGCGACGGCAGCCTCCGGCCTGGGTGGATTTCCTCGCCGAGGATCACAATATCCGCACACCACGCCAGTTAATGCGCGAATTGCGCCGGCAGTGCAAAGACGCAATCGCCCAAGGTATCGACTGGCAGGCGCCGCTGGACACGGTTCGGGCGCATATCGGGCGGCTGTGGAGTCGGGCCAGTGACGCACAACGTCGGCAGTTCGTGCGTCATGTGCGACCGTGGTGGGAGAGTCATCACCATCGTTCGCCGCCGCTCAGCGCCGAGCTGGTCGAGCGTTTGTACAGGCAAGGGCGGCTGCGTATTCAGGCAGCGTCCTATAAAGGACTTGAACCTGCTTCGGGCGCTGGCGTGAGTATTCGCATTCGTCCTCGGGGTGAACAACAAACCTGCGTGGTGCGCGGCGCAGCGCTGATCAATTCCAGCGGTATCGAATACGACTGGCGCAGGGTCGACCGGCCATTGCCACAGCAATTGTTGGCATGTGGCCTGGTACAACCGGGGCCATTGGCGCTGGGGATTGCGGCGACGGTTGACGGTGCGGTGCTGGATGCGCAGGGAAAAGTGTCACAACGACTGTTCGCGATGGGCCCGCCACTGAGAGGGATGTGGTGGGAAAGTACCGCGGTGACCGATGTTGCGTTGCAGGCCAAGGCGCTGGCGGCGCGTTTGGCGACTCACTCGTCGTAACCGAATCCGGAGTCGTTCAGCGCGACGTAAAGAGACTGGTCTGCATTGCCTCCGGCCTCACGGCCAATATTGACGGTGTCTACATTCAGCGCGCCGGACTGGCCGACACCGCTCATGACGACAGCATGCCCATGGGCGTTGGCAATGGCGGCGGAGGTGCCACCGATCAGGGCGACGATAAACCCAAGGGCAATGAAATCTTTCATGGGGCTGTACCCGAACAGGGGAGGTGGATGGTTGCCACTTTAAGGCGGCCGGCGCCAGAAGAATAAACACCTTTTCAGATAGTCGTTATCAAAGATCTTGATGCGTGATCAGCGTGGCAAGGTATTGGTCAGCCAGCGCTGGCGCATTTGCTCCAGACGACCGTCGGCTCGCAATGTGTCCAGTGCTTGCTGCCAGCGTGCGACCTGTTTCGGATTGGTCTGGCGGGAGAACGCGATGTAGGTGTCCCGCTTCATCAGCGGAATCTGATACAGAAGGCGCCCCGGCTCCATGCCTTGCTCGCGGGCGAGGGCGGCGCTGGACAGCGTGTCGGAGACGACGAAGTCGGTTCGCCCGAGACTGAACAGACGCATCATCTGTTCAGGTGTTTCCACGCCGTAGAGATTGGTCAGATCCTGTTCCTGCAAATAGCTGTAGACCAGCCATTTGCGCGGCACGGTAATGCGGCCCAGGTGGTCCGCCTCACGCAGGCTGTGTACCCGTGGCTGAAAATTGTCGTGGGCATACAGCGCGGTTTCCACTTCGATCAGCGGCCCGACCCATTGATAACGGTCGTCGCGCTCGTCGGTGCGCAGCACGGTGAATACCCCGGTGTCGGGAGTGTCGCTGGCCATGCGCAGGGCGCGCAGCAGCGGCACTTGTTGCAGATGAATGCGATCGCCGGTCTGTGCCGCCAGGGCTTGCACCACATCCACGCCATAACCGACCAGGCGGTCACCCTGCATGAAGTGCAAAGGAGGATGGTAGTCGGTGAGCAGTTGCAGGTCTGCCGCATTGGCCGTCAGGGCCAGAAGAGACAACAGGCAGGCGGCAAAACGTTTCATGGATCGTCCCTGAAAATTCAATCGCCCAGCTTAGTACGCGCGCGCGGTGGCTGTCGTGGGAAATCAGCGGGGCTTTTGTGTCAGAGAACAGGGCGGTTTGGTAGTGTCGATGAGCCATGAGGGAGCGAGCTCACTCCCTCATGGGCACACTGCATCGAGTGTGGTCAGGAAACCACGCGATAACACGGCACATACGCCGCACCGCCCGGCAGTTTCATCCGGTGCTGGGCGACGAAGGCTTTGAGCAGCAGATCGAGCGGTTGCATGATCGCGGCGTCGCCACGGATCTGGTACGGGCCATGTTCCTCGATCAGGCGGATGCCCTTGTCCTTGACGTTGCCGGCAACGATCCCGGAAAACGCCCGGCGCAGGTTGGCCGCCAGTTCGTGAGGTGGCTGGTCGCGGTGCAGTTTGAGGTTGGCCATGTTTTCGTGGGTCGGGTCGAACGGGCGCTGGAAGCCTTCGTCGATCTTCAGCAGCCAGTTGAAGTGGAACGCGTCGTTGCGTTCGCGGCGGAACTGCTTGACCGCTTTGAGGCCTGCGTTCATTCGCCGTGCCACCTCGGCCGGGTCGTCGATGATGATTTCGTAATGCTTTTTCGCTGCCTCGCCGAGGGTGGCGCTAACGAAGGCGTCGAGTTGTTCCAGATACGGCGCGGCATGTTTCGGTCCCGTCAGGATCACCGGGAATGGCAACCCTTCGTTGTCCGGGTTCATCAGGATGCCCAGCAGGTACAGGAACTCTTCGGCGGTGCCGGCGCCGCCCGGGAAGATGATGATGCCGTGGCCGACGCGGACGAAGGCTTCAAGGCGTTTTTCGATGTCCGGCAGGATCACCAGCTCGTTGACGATCGGATTCGGCGCTTCGGCGGCGATGATGCCCGGCTCGGTCAGGCCCAGGTAGCGGCCGCCGTGAATACGTTGCTTGGCGTGGGCGATGGTGGCGCCTTTCATCGGGCCTTTCATCACGCCGGGGCCACAGCCGGTGCAGATGTCGAGGCTGCGCAGGCCCAGTTCGTGGCCGACTTTCTTGGTGTATTTGTATTCTTCGGTGTTGATCGAGTGACCGCCCCAGCACACGACGATTTTCGGCTCGACGCCCGGACGCAGGGTGCGTGCGTTGCGCAACAGGTGGAAGACGTAATCGCTGATGCCCTGCGAGGTGGTCAGGTCGATGCTCAGGGCATCGAGTTCGTTTTCGGTGTAGACGATGTCGCGCAGGGCGCTGAACAGCATTTCCCGGGTGCTGGCGATCATCTCGCCGTCGACGAAGGCATCGGCCGGGGCGTTCAGCAGTTCCAGACGCACGCCGCGATCCTGCTGGTGGATGCGGATTTCGAAGTCTTTGTAGGCTTCCAGAATGGTTTTTGCGTTGTCGACATGGGCGCCGGTGTTGAGGATGGCCAGGGCGCACTGGCGAAAGAGGGTGTAGGTGCTGCCGCTTCCGGCCTGGCTCAGTTGCTGAACTTCACGTTGGGAAAGGGTTTCCAGACTGCCTTTTGGGCTGACCGAGGCATTGATTACGTGTCGTTGGGTCATGCAGTGATCCTTAAAACGATGTCATTGCCGACCTGGGCAATGGCATCCGAATAGAGTGTATCCATGAATGAAGATGGCACGATCTGCGTGGTATCGCCATGTCCCCCGCTGGACGATGAAAAGATGAAAAGGAGCTCCAGCATAGCTAAATCCGCCTCAGAGGCGATAATGCGCCAGCCTCTTTTTATTTCAAGCCATGGAAGCCTGTCGCGATGTTCGAAATTCAACCGATCGATGCAATCACCTATCGCCGGCAGACCCGGCGCAGCACGCTGATTATCGCGGTGCTGTTCCTGGTGCTGGCGATGGCGTTTTCGACCGTGGCGGTGGCGCTGTTCGGCGAGCCGGGCGGGGATAACCTGCGGTTCAATGTCGGAGGTGTCTTTGCAGCCTTCCTGCTGACGGCAGCGTTGTTGCGCGGACGTTTCTGGAATCAGACCTGGATGGCCCCCGCGGTGTACGGCTGGCGGCTCAAACGCGCCCTGATGAGCGTCACCAATGTCATGCATCAGGTGACGGCGGCGGTTGAGAAGGAGGATCCGGTGGCGATGAACGTGCTGCGTTTTTATCACCTCGGCCTGACGCAAATGCATGAGCTGGACGGCAACTCCAGCGATCAGGGGCAATTGCACCGGGAAATCGAGGCGCACAAGGCGCGAATGATGACGCTCGGTCTGAACACCGATCAGACGCGCCTCGATCCGGCCTGGCTGGAAGCCTTGAAATCCCGCTAGAACGCAATACGTGCAGCGCGACGCAGTTTCCATTGGCGGAGCAGGCGTCCGTACACCAGCAGGTTGATCACCAGCACCCCGCCTCCCAGCACAAACTGAATCTGCGGAGTCAACCCTGCCGGGTAGATGATCGGCCAGACGTAGTGTTCGATGAAGCCGCCGGCATACCCGGTCTGGCCAGCGGCCTGGCGCATCAGGTTTTCCCAATAGGTCAGCGGACACGTCAGGTGCAACACCTCGACCATTACGCCCCAGGTGGCGGCCGGCAGGTGCAGCCAGAACAGTCGTGGCCATTTGAGCACCAATAACCCGCCAAACAACACGAACAGAATGAACGACAGGTGAAACAGCACCAGCCCGTCGGCGGCAATTCGATACAGCATGTCGACTCCCTGACAGATATGAATGACTGCAATGGTACGCCGGTAGGCGGCACACGGCTGGAGGATTTCGTGCAATTGCGCAAGATTGTTCAAGCCAGAAAACGGCGTTTACTGGCAGAGTCCGGGGTCTTGTCTCACGGTTGAAGAGCGTTATGTCTGACTCATTAATGCCGCGCAGTGCTTTCCTTCGCGGAGCGGCGGCGATCATGCCGTTGTCCCTGGCGACTGCACCCTGGGGGCTGCTGGCCGGCTCCATGGCGATCGAAGCCAACCTTACGCCGCTGCAAGGGCAGGGCTTGTCCACCATCGTGTTTGCCGGTGCTGCGCAACTGGTGGCGATCGGCATGCTGAAGGGCGGTGCCGGGGTTTTTTCGATCCTGCTGACCACGCTGCTGCTGACGTCGCAGCATTTGCTTTATGGCATGAGCATGCGCCATGTGATTTCGCCGTTGCCGGGTCGCTGGCGCATCGGTCTGGGTTTTTTGCTGACCGACGAACTGTTCGCCCTGACCAGCCAGCATGACAGGCAGCAGTTCAACCGCTGGTATGCACTGGGCGTGGGCCTGACGTTCTACATCGCCTGGAACCTCTTCACCCTGGCCGGCATCGTGCTGGGCAGCAGCATTCCCGGGCTTGAACACCTGGGGTTGGACTTCTCGATTGCCGCGACCTTCATCGCGCTGATTACACCGGTGGTACGCAATGTGCCAACGGTGGTCTGCGTGGCGGTTTCGCTGTTCTGCTCGGTGCTGTTCAGCTATTGGCAGTGGGGCTCGGCGCTGGTGCTGTCGGGGTTGGCCGGGATGATGGCCGGTTTTGTCTGCAACAAGTTGTATCGGGAGCGCACATGATGGTCTGGGCAGTGATTTTCGGCATGGGGATTCTGGTGTTCCTCAACCGTTACGTGTTTCTTGAACCGCGCTTGCCCGTGCGATTGAGCAGCAATGCGCGGCAGTTTCTGGGGTTCGCCGTACCGGGCATGTTGACCGCTATTTGCGGGCCGATTGTGTTCATGCCTGACAAACAGCTGAATCTGCAGTGGGATAATCCCTATCTGCTCAGTTCATTAGTGGCGATTGGCTTGGTGATCTACACGCGTAACACATTGCTCAGCATGCTATTGAGCATGGCGTTCTTCTTCCTCTTGCGCTGGTGGCTATAAGTTGCAGGTGTTCTACGCTTGAGAGATGACTTTCAGTTAGCGAGATGAACATGGCAACCGAGCAGAAACGTCCTGAAGAAGATGAAGAACCGAGTGAAGAAGAGATTGAGCGGGAGAAACACAAGGAGCAGACCTGGAAGCACGACGACAGTCGCGAATTGTCCGATCGTGATCAGGAGCGACCACTCAAGCCGTGAAACGAAAAAGCCCCGCGAGAGCGGGGCTTTTCGTTTCATCAAAGATCGTCCAGCTGTGTGAAATCGGGATGTGCAGCCCGATAGCCCAAAGTCTTGTCGATCCACGCGTTCAACTCATTGACCATCACCGGCGGATGGCAGGGATAGCTTTCGAGAGTGGTGCGCAGGATCCGGTCGATCTCGGGAACGTCACGCAGGTTTCGCGTCTTTATGTAGTGGCCGATAAAACAGTCGAGCTGAAAGCGTTCTGTCATGGACAGATAGATACACTCCAGGCCATTGGCCTGTTTGATTGCAAAATCGTCGCGCAACTTAGTTCTCTGCAAGGCTTGTCAAGTTTGTAGGGTATTCCTGGTTCGTTGACTGTTCGGTCAACTGGTATGCCAATAGGAAAGCGGCGCGCATGCTATCTGTAGTGCTACTAAATGTATGTATGACGATTGAAATGTCAGACGGGCGGTTTGTTTTAATCAAACGACCGATTCAATGACTGTATCGAGAGTGAAACACTGACTGTAACGAATGGTTTTCATTTGATCCGCTATCGAGTTTTCCACCTATTGGATAGACGTGCTGCCCTGAACAATATTTATGCCACCACTTTAATCAATTCAGCGCCCTGATTGCGGGAGTTGCCGACAGCTTTGCCGACCTTGTGCCATTCGAACGCTTCGCTGCCCAACCCTTCGAACAGCAGCATTTGCTCGGCACGCTCCGCCGGTGTCGCTGGATCAAGCCATTCACCCGCCCCTTCGGCCGACAACACGACGGGCCGGCGATCGTGCATGTCGAGCAGGCCACCTTCGCTGTCGGCGGTGATGATCACGAAGCCGTCGTCTTCCCGTGGTTCTGACCCAGGCATTGGAAACTGACCGATGGCGGCGCAGAAAACCGGTTGATGATTGACCCGATGGATCAGCCAGGGCTGGCGGCTTTTTTCCGGCCCGTCGACCCACTCGAACCAGTTGTCGACCGGTACGATCAGGCGATGACGCCAGATCGCCCGAAAGAACGGGCCGTGGGTGACTTTCTCGACGCGGGCGTTGATGGGGGCTGCACGATCCTTTGCCCAATGCGGGCGCCAGCCCCAGCGCAGATTATCAGCGTACAGCCGTTGCTCGTGTTGATGGAGAACCGCCAGCAATGTGCCGGGCGCTGCGTTGTAACGCGCCAGCGGCGGATCGCCCACATGATTGATCAGCGCATCGGGAATGCTCAGCACCGCGACGAAGTCGTGAATGCCGCGGTACTGCGAGAGTCTTCCGCACATTGGCCGAACCTCCAGCGAACACTGCCTGAACGTTCAGCTTAGTTGTGCGTGTCAATCCTTGCCGGCCTGGCCGGTGAAGGTGTCGCGCCAGGCCAGCCAGCCGCGTTCGAGTGTGGCGAGCAGACCGTCGCTGAGTTTGCCCAACAGCGCCAGAACGATGATTGCTGCCAGCACGATATCCGGACGCGAGGTTTCTCGCCCGTCGCTCAGCAGATAGCCCAGGCCTTTGGTCGCCGCGATCAGTTCGGCTGCCACCAGAAACATCCACGCCAGACTCATGCCGCTGCGCAGCCCGGTGAACAGGCCGGGCAGGGCGGCGGGTAGCAAAATCCGACGCACCAGTTGCAAGCGACTGAAGCCATAGATGTGGCCGACTTCCACCAGTTTGCGATCAATATTGCGGATCGCCGCGACCACGTTGACGTAGACGGGGAAGAACGCGCCGATGGCAATCAGGACGATTTTCGAGGTCTCATCGATGCCCAGCCACAGCAGCAACAGCGGCACCCAGGCCAGACTGGGAATCGAGCGCAGCGCAGCAAAGGTTGGCTCCAGGTACGCCTCGGCTTCACGGCTCAGGCCGACCCAGGCGGCAAACACCAAGGCCAGGCTTGCGCCGATGGCAAACCCGATCAGCACACGGATCAGGCTGGCGCCAATGTGTTTCCACAGTACGCCTTCGGCCATGTCGGTGAGGGTCAGGGCGATTTCACTCGGCGCAGGCATCTGATAGGACGGCAGCCAGCCAACGCGCACGATGATCTCCAGGGCGACCACGATCAGCATCGGCAGGGCCAGCCCTTTGGCGCGTCTGCGCCAGAGCGGATTCAGCAGCCGATGTTGCAGGCGTGGCTGCGGCACGGCGAGGCGGGCGGGCAGGTCATTGCTCATGGAGGGCGCTCCGCTCACGGCCGATCCGCGACGCGCGCGGACTTGCCGTGAGTCTGCTCGGTTACTGGGTGGCGGCGACTTGCTGGAAGCCGGTGTCGATCAATTGATCGATGACCTGATCGACATTCACTCCACGGCGCACCAGCTCTTCGGAGACCAGAATCGGCGCGGCGGCTTTCGACGCCAGTACGTCGGCGGCGGTGAGTTGCGGGCTGCTCAGGTCGGTGCGCGACAGTTGCAGCCTGGCCACGTCCAGCGGCAGGCCGGATTCGCTGGCGAGCAATCGGGCCAATTCGTCCGGGTTCTTCACCGACCATTCGCGGGCCTGTTCGTAGGCCTTGATCACGGTGTCGATGGTTTGCGGGTGTTCCTTGGCGTATTGCTCGGTGACGCTGATCACGCCGTAGCTGTTGAAGTCGCGATTGCGATACAGCAGGCGCGAACCGGCCTGTACCTGGCTTGCCGCCATGTGCGGATCGAGACCGGCCCAGGCGTCGACGTCGCCTTTCTCCAACGCGGTGCGGCCGTCCGGGTGCTGCAGGTGCACCAGTTCCACGTCGTCTTTTTTCAGGCCGGCCTGCTGCAGGCTGCGCAGGGTGAACAGGTACGGGTCGGTGCCCTTGGTGGCGGCAATTTTCTTGCCTTTGAGGTCGGCGACGGCCTGATACGGCGAGTCCTTGCGCACCACCAGCGCAGTCCACTCGGCGCGGCTGTAGACATACACCGATTTGATCGGGCTGCCGTTGGCGCGGCTCAGCACCGCAGCGAGGCTGGCCGAGGAGGCGAAATCCACGCCGCCGCTGTTGAGGTATTCCAGCGAACGGTTGCTGCCCTGGCTGAGCACCCAACTGACCTTGCTCCGGGGCAGGGCCTTTTCCAGATAACCCAAATGTCTCAGCGCCAGGCTGACGGGGGAGTAATAGGCATAGTCCAGATGTACTTCAGCGGGCGGCGTTTCCGTCGCGTGGGCAAGCGGTTGCAGGCTCAGGGCCAGAGCGCAGGCGGCGAGCAGCGTTTTTACTCGGGAAAACGGTAAGCGGAATTTCATGGGCACGCTCCGGCAAGACAACAGTTTGTTATGTCCAGAAAGATATTTTTATCGAATGCTTCCTGCATGAATGGAATATTGCAGGCTCTGTGCCATATGCCCTGAGTCCCGTGTTCACGGGGTTTTGATGCGGTCGGTGCGCTTGGAACTGTTGCAGGGAAAACACTGTGCCGCGCCACTGTTGCCAAGCCAACAGCGCTTATCGACAGTACTGAGCTTATTCGTTAATAGAATTTCAAGTGCGCTTTATAAGAGCGTTATGGTCTATGAAAATCTCCTTTCAGGACTTGCCATGAAGCTCTCCCGTTTTCTGCGCGCTGCGTTGACCAGCGCCTTGATTGCCTCACCTCTGACTTACGCGGCCGAACCTGTCGTCCTGCACGTCGGTGATCAGAATTACTACAACATCCGCGCCTCGGTAGAAGCGTCCGGCGTACTCAAAGACGCGCCTTACACTGTCGACTGGAAACACTTCCAGGCCGCCGCGCCGCTGGCCGAAGCGCTACAGACCGGTTCGCTGGATCTGGGCTTTCTCGGCGATTCGGGCTTTCTGTTTCTCGCCGCGAAACAGGCACCGGTGAAATTGATCGGCGTGTCGCGGCAGAACCCGGACACCATCGCTTTGTTGGTGCTCAAGGATTCTCCGGTAAAAACCATCAAGGACCTGAAGGGTAAGAAAGTCGCTTACTGGCCGGGTGCCTGGAGCCAGCAGTTGACCTTGCGTGCACTGGAGCAGAATGGGTTGCCGGAAAATTACGTCGAGTTCGTCAAATTGATGCCAATCGATGCCGCTGCGGCATTACCTCAGGGCAGCATCGATGCCTTTCCGGTGTGGGAGCCGTACATTTCCCAGCAAATCGTGTTCTCCGGTGCACGACCGATTCTGACTGCAAAAAACCTGATGCCGGGTTTGAGCGCCATCGCCGCTTCCGCGGCGTCCGTCGACAGCAAGCGCGAGGCGATTGCCGATTTTCTCGGGCGCCTGAAACAGGCCAGGGCCTGGGTCGACAGTCACACTGACGAATACGCGGATCTGTGGGCGAAGAAAGCCAATCTCGATCAAGAGGTCTCACGGCACTGGTTGCGCCAGGCACACATGACGGTCGGCCCGGTGGATCAGCAAGCTGCTGCCGATCTGCAAGGTACTGCGGACTTCCTGTTCAAGGTCAATGCGCTGCCGGCTCCGCTGAGCACGGCCGGTCTCATCGATACCTCGTTCCAGCAGGCACTGGCGCACTAAGCACCGGAACAAAACCCTGTTATCTTTATCCAACCTCGGCCCATTTCAGTGGGCCGCAGGGAGGCAGCAGCGGCGAGGGAGTTTTGCCAATCGACAACGTGACCGCAACGGTCGGGCTCAAGGCAAAACATGAAACACTGGTTCAAGCTTTTCTGCATTGCAGCCATCCTCATCGGGCTGGCCGGTTGCATTGCCGCTCCTATCGAAATGACTGAGCAAACCCGCTCGCGGCTGGATGCGCAGGCACCGGTGAAATTTCTGCTGACCTTCGATGACGGCCCCAGTGCTTCGAGTTTCTACAACCCGACCGAAACCGTGCTCGACAGTCTGAAAGACAACCCGTTGCAGCCGGGCATCAAAGCGGTATTTTTTGTCCAGACCCGTGCGCCGAGAGCCGGCAACAGTGAAATCGGCCGGCGGATCATGCATCGCGAACACGATGAAGGGCACATTCTCGGTTTCCACACGGCCACCCACTGGCACACCAATCATCGTTCGCTCGATCCGCAGGAACTGGAAACTGCGCTGACCAATGGCACGGCAGACATCGCGGCGATCACTGGCGCGCCACCGGTGCTGTTGCGTCCGCCATTCTGGAATTACGACAAGCGTACGTTTGCGGCGTATCAGAAACACGGCTTGCATATGTTGCTCACCGATCTGAGTGCCAATGACGGCAAGATCTGGGGTTTCAATGCCAGTCCCAGGCGACGCGCCAACATGCTGCGGCAGTTGTCGGAGGTTCGCGAGCGTATCGCCCTGGGTGAGTTGCCGACGGTGGACGGTGTGATTCCGGTGGTGGTGACGTTCCATGACCTCAACCGCTATACCGCACGCCACGCCCGCGAGTATCTGCAGATTTTGCTCGACAGCGCGGCGGCCACCGGTGTGCGTCTGGCAGACAAACCCTTTTACGATGATCACGCGTTGCTGGAAAAAGCCGCGCTGGCGCGTACGGTGCAGAAGAGTTCGGACCCGGTGCGCCTGCCGGGGATCTGGAACTGGATCTGGAATCGCGACGCCAACTGATACCGACATCAAAGATGTGAAGCACTTGGCATTTTCTGCCCCGGCGATTTGCGCAGGCGGGGAGAAGCTCATCTATGCTCAATTGATCGACCGAACCATCGCCCGCGAGGCGTTCGTCATGCTTGCCATCGCCGACATTTGCCGCATCGTCGAGTCCGGTTTCTCGCCTTTGTATTGCGACTGCACCGAAACGGCGCAGGGTTTGTTGCAGATCAAGGTTTACGAGCCTGACAGTGGCCGTGTCGAATTGTTGCTCAACGGGGTGTCACCGGAACACTTGGTCACCATTCGTGACATTTCCAACTTCATTGGTGAGCTGCGCACTGAAATGAGTGCCGGGCGCCGGGCGTTCGCCGGCTAGTTCAGAGGCGGCGCTGAAAGGCCCGGACGATCTGCAGGGTCGCCTCGCTGATACTCAGGTTCTGCACCGCGTTCAGCGGATGCCACAGGCAATCGACGATCTCGTTCTGTGGCCGTACTTCGTCAATATTCAGCACCGATGCTTCGTAGACGTGGTGGCGCGTACTGCCTGACTCCAGCTCCATCAGGTACAGCATACCGTCGGCAAGCAGGCCGGTTTCTTCCTCCAGCTCACGCGCCGCGGCGTCGGCCCTGGTTTCGCCGGGCTCGACCTTGCCGCCCGGCAAATTCCAGCGGCATCGGGGTTTGCGCACCAGGAGAATGTGTCGATCCTGTTCGCAGATGATGGTGGCGCGTACTTTCATGATTACCCGAACTGGCTGTCATTAAATGGTAATAAAAATGCAATATTCGGACCGCGCCTTGATTTAGAGGCGCCTGTGACGTTTGAGCGGCAGGCAGGCGTAAAAGTGCCGGGTCGTTGACGCGAAGGTGGGGCGACGTCTGGTCGGCTTTCGGTAGCAAACCGGGTGTAAGGTAAAAAAGTGCAGTTGATCGATAGTCGACAGGAGGTGCCTATGAGCATGGCGATGCTGAACAGAATGCACATGAATGGCTACGACGTACTCAGTGTGAACAATGGCCCATGGCGGGTCTGCACGCAGGGTGATCGACTGGCGACTTTCGCCAGCCGGGAGGAAGCACTGGCGTATGCCGCTGCGCTCCCGGGTTACAGGAACCGCGCCGGCGAGCGCAAGTCGGGCTGAACGCCTGCAGTGAAAAAGCCCCGGATTGTCCGGGGCTTTTTGTTGGCGTATCGAGGGTCAGTGGACTTTCGTCCGGCTGATGGCACGGGCCTTCACTTCCCGGGCATAGAGCTGCAGGCGTTCCTCGTCGCTTTGCAGTACCTCGCAGGACCTGAGCACTGTCTGCGCATCCGCCTCGTTGCCGGATTTGCGCAACTGCTCGGCGATGCGCTTGAGGTCGACTGCCGACCATCTCAGGTCAGATGCCACACTTTGCAGATCACGTTGAAGTTCATGTTCGTATTCATTGAGCCGCATGATCACCTCCGCAACATTCTCGGTAGAAAAGAGTAGCCGCATTTTCGCAAGAGGTTGTACAGATGGACCGCAGACACGCCAACTGGATACCGCTGGTCGGAACAAGGAGGGTGTCGATGAGGTACGGCGCGGTTTTCGACAGGCAAAGTCTTGCGTCACGATGGATGTTCAACCAGTAACAGGGTAAATTCGCGCTTTTTCAGATGAAGGATTCATTATGCGGATGTTGATCGGGGGCCTGCTGATGGCCGTGTTGACCGGTTGTTCACTTCCGGCATCGCTGGTCCCGGGCGAGCCGAATCTCAGCAAGGTCAGCGGCAAGGCTCCCAAGGACTACGCCGCATGCGTGTTGCCATTGTGGCAGCAGGATATTCCCAAGACCTCGCAGGTCGCGATTTCCAACGGTTACCGGATCACTGCGCCAAGCATCGTCACCGCCGACGAGATTCTCGATATCGTGAAGTACAAGGATGGCAGTCGTGTGTCGCTGTATCAGGGGCCGCCGTGGGCCAAGTCCGGCTCGCTGCGCAAATCGGTACGCGATTGTCTTTGAGAGCCGCTTTGCAGAAATGAAAAAGCAGAAATCGTAAAAGCGGTTTCTGCTTTTTTTTCGCCATCACAAAAGGCTATGACTAAAAGTCATTGCCCTATGATTTTTAATGGTTACGGGTGCCCCGATACCCGGTGTTAAAAAATCGCAAACACAGCTCATCAATAACAACCAGAGAGCGTTTGCAGCCATGTCCCGATTCCTCCTTCGCATCTCCCCCTGTCCCTTATCGAACCTGTTGGCCATCCGGCCCGCGTGAGCTGTCGATCACCCCAAAAAATCCCTCTGCATCGCAAAGAGTAATGACTGATGAAAGAACTCGACCTGTACATCGGTGAAGGTTTCGAAGGCCCGGGCGTGAACGCCGCGCACATCAATATCCTGATCGGCCCGCGCAACGGTCCGGCGGGGCAGGCGTTCGCCAACAGTCTGGCGTCGCCGAGCCAGGGTCACTGCCCGTTCATGGTGATCGCCCAGCCGAATATCCCGGTCAAGCCGATGACCCTGTACGTCAACAAGGCTGCGATCAGCGGCGACCTGCACGGCAACGCAACCTGGGGCGCCTCTCAGGCCGGCATCGCCAAAGCTGTGCTCGAAGCGCTGCTCGACGGTACGCTGCCGCCGGAAGCCGAAGACGAGTGGGCGATCGTCACCGCCAACTGGGTCAACCCGGCCTGCGATGACCTCGATGCGGTCTACCGGAACAACTACAACGCCTGCCGCACCGCGATCCGCGCCGCCCTGACCGGCAAGCCGGATACCGCGCAGCTCAAGGATGTGGTCAACCACATCAGCAACCCTTTCTACACGCCAAAAGCCTGAGGTCCGCGCCATGCAATACATCCGTTTGGGCAACTCCGGCCTGCAAGTTTCCCGCCTGTGCCTGGGCACCATGAACATGGGCACCCCGGACTGGAAACCGTGGATCTTCAATGAAAAACAAAGCGAGCCGATCGTCGCTCACGCACTGAACAACGGTGTGAATTTCATTGACCTGGCAGACTTCTATTCCGCCGGCGTCGGCGAGGAAGTGGTGGGGCGCATCGTCAAGCGTCTGGCCCGTCGCGAAGATCTGGTGATCACCACCAAGGTTGGCTACGGCACCCGCAACGGCATCAACGCCAGTGGCCATTCGCGCAAACACATCATGGACAGCATCGATGCGTCGCTCAAGCGTCTGGACATGGATTACGTCGACGTGTTCATGCTGCATTACTTCGACGTGAATACCCCGGTCGAGGAAACCATGGGCGCACTGAACGACATCGTGCGTTCCGGCAAGGCGCGTTACATCGGTGTGTCGACCATGCTCACCGGTCAACTGGCGAAAATCCTCATGGCCTGCGAGCGCAACGGTTGGGTCAAGCCGATCAACATGCAGCTGCAACTGAACTGCGCCTACCGCGAAGAAGAGCGCGAGATGATTCCGTTCTGCCGCGATCAGGGGATCGGCGTGTCGGTGTTCAGCCCGCTGGCCCGTGGCCTGTTGACCGGTGATGTGCAATCGACCCGCAACCAGACCGACTTCTTCACCCAGCAGATGTACAGCGACGAGGCCTCGTTCGAAATCGCTCATTCGGTGCAGCGCGTGGCCCGTGCCCGTGGCGTGTCCAACGCGCAGATCGCTCAGGCCTGGGTCGCCAGCCATCCCGGCGTGGACTGCATGCTGGTCGGCGCCGACACCACGGCGCAGTTCGACAGCGCACTGGCGGCATTGGAAACCAAGCTCGATGCCGAGGAGCTGCACGAGCTGGAGCGCAACTACACCCCGTGCGACGTGATCAACGATTACACCGCCGGCAAACGCATCCTGCGTACGGCCCGTCCGGGGCTGGAACGCTTCATGTTGCAGGGGGTGGTGGCATGAGCGGGCTGATTCGTCACGGTAACTTCATCGATGGCCAGTGGGGCAGCGGCGGTGCGACTTATCCGGTACGCAACCCGGCCAATGGCGAATTGATCACCGACGTGCAGAAGGCTGGTGCCGAGGAAACCAACCTCGCCATCGAAGCCGCCAATCGTGCCTTGCCGGCCTGGCGCAAACTCACCGCCAAGGAGCGCAGTCAGCGCCTGAAACGCTGGAGCGAGTTGATGCTCGCCAACCAGCAGGAGCTGGCGACCTTGCTCAGCCGCGAACAAGGTAAACCGCTGGCTGAAGCGAAGGGCGAAGTGATTTACGCCGCGAGTTTTCTCGAATGGTTCGGTGAAGAAGCCAAGCGTGCCTACGGTGATGTGATCCCGAGCCATAAGGCTGATGCACGGATCATCGTGACCAAGGAAGCCATCGGCGTGGTCGCGGCGATTACCCCATGGAACTTCCCGCTGGCGATGGTCACCCGCAAGGTCGGCCCGGCGCTGGCGGCGGGTTGCACGATGATTCTCAAACCGTCGGAAGAAACCCCATTGTCGGCGTTCGCCCTGGCAGTGCTGGCCGAGCAGGCCGGGATTCCGGCCGGTGTGTTCAACATCGTCTCCGGCGATGCGGTGGCCATTGGCGGCGCGCTGCAGGCCTCCAGCGTAGTGCGCAAGCTGTCATTCACCGGCTCGACCCGCACCGGCAAACTGCTGATGCGCCAGGCCGCCGACACCCTGAAAAAAGTCTCGCTGGAACTGGGCGGCAACGCGCCGTTCATTGTCTTCGACGACGCCGACATCGATGCCGCCGTGAAAGGCGCGATGGCCTCGAAGTTTCGCAACACCGGGCAGACCTGCGTGTGCGTGAACCGCTTTTTCATCCAGGACGGCGTCTACGAAGCCTTCACCGGCAAACTCGCTGAAGCCGTGGCGGCGATGCGCGTGGGCAGTGCGCTGGAGGGAGCGACCGAGCAAGGTCCGTTGATCAATGCTGCCGCGCTGGCCAAGGTCGAAGCCCACGTCAGCGATGCGCTGGAGAAGGGCGCCACCCTGTTGTGCGGCGGCCGTCGGCATGCGCTGGGCGGCACGTTCTACGAGCCGACCATCCTCACCGAAGCCAGCGGCGACATGCTGATCGCCCAGGACGAAACCTTCGGCCCGGTGGCGGCGTGTTTCCGCTTCAAGGACGAAGCCGAGGTGTTGGCGCGGGCCAACGACACACCGTTCGGCCTGTCGGCGTACTTCTACAGCCGCGACATCGGCCGGGTCTGGCGCATGGCCGAAGGGCTGGAAGCCGGGATGGTCGGCATCAACGAAGGGATCATTTCCACGGAGCTGGCGCCGTTCGGCGGCATCAAGGAATCGGGCCTTGGACGTGAAGGTTCGAAGTACGGTCTGGATGACTATCTGGAGATCAAATACCTGTTGATGGGTGGCCTCTAGGCCTCCCAAAGCCTGTGGGAGCTGGCTCTCACAGGCTCTTCCCAGAGCTATCGGTTTCTCCGTCAATAACAACAATTGGAGACGAACATGTCCGCTCAATCCGTAAAGATCGATGACCTGCCCATCGGGCGCTTCCACCTGAAGATCGCCGGCCTGACCTTCGGCGCACACTTTACCGACGGCTACATCCTGGGCCTGATCGGCATCGCGTTCACTTTGCTCAGCCCGCAGATGCAACTCGACGCGTTCTGGCAGGGCCTGATCGGCGCATCGGCGTTGATCGGTCTGTTTCTCGGCAGTCTGTTTTTCGGCTGGATCTCGGACAAGGTTGGCCGGCAGAAAATCTTCCTCGTCAGTTTCGTGCTGATCACGCTCGCTTCGGTGATGCAGTTCTACGTCGAGACCGCCATGAGCCTGTTCCTCTGCCGAGTGCTGATCGGCATCGGTCTGGGCGGCGATTTCAGCGTCGGCCACGCGATGCTTGCCGAGTTCGCGCCGAAGAAACATCGCGGCGTGTTGCTGGGTTCGTTCAGCGTGATCTGGACGTTCGGCTATGTCGCAGCGACCTTCGTCGGCACTGCCATGCTGAGCCTCGGTGACGATGCCTGGCGCTGGATGCTGGCGTCGTCGGCGATCCCTGCTGCGCTGATCCTGATCGCCCGAATCGGCACACCGGAATCACCGCGCTGGCTGGTCAATCAGGGCCGGGTGGTCGAAGCCCGTGCCATCGTCAAAAAGCATCTGGGTGACAACGTCGAGCTGGATGAAACCCGTTCCAGCGAAATCCGCTCGGGCTACGCGGTGCTGTTCAGCCGCGAGTATCGCAAGCGCACGGTGTTCAACTGCCTGTTCTTCGTCTGCATCGTCATGCCGTACTTCGCCATCTACACCTTCCTGCCGTCGATCCTGCAGAAGATGGGCCTGGACGAAGGCTTCGGCACCGAGCTGATGCTCAATATGCTGCTGATCCTTGGTGCGTTGATCGGCATCTGGTGCACCATCAAATTCACCCGACGCGGGTTCCTGATCAACGCGTTCATCATTCTGGCGGTGGCGTTGTTTCTGCTGGCGGTGCTGCCGGGCAGTGCGGCGTGGCTGATGGTGCTGGTGTTCGGTGTATTCACGCTGGTGTTGTCGGCGGTGAGCAATCTGGTGGGCGTATTTCCCGCGGAGAGCTTCCCGACGGAAGTGCGGGCCAGCGGGATCGGTCTGGCAACGGCGGTCAGCCGACTGGGGTCGGCGGTCAGTACGTTCCTGTTGCCGGTGAGCGTGGCGGGGATCGGCTTGAGTCCGACCATGGGGATTCTTGCGGCGATTTTGGCGATTGGCGCGTTGTTGTCGTGGGCCTGGGCGCCGGAGACCAAGTCGTTGACGTTGAGTCAGGCGTGCAAGGCGCAGAGTCCGGTGGAGGTCGGGACAGGGACGGTCGGGAAAATCGCATCCCCCATCTGATGAGTGCAGGTCAGGGGTTGCTGACAATCCCTAGCCATTCAGTAAACAGCCTCACCTTCGACAACCCCTGCTTGTCATTCGCCACATCCAGCCAATAGCCGTAAGGGCCGATCACCTCAATCGGGGTGATCGGCAGCAGGCTGCCGTTGGCCAGTTCCTTCTCGATCATCTGCCGGTCGATCACCGCCAGACCGCCGCCGGCCAGTGCAGTGTGGATCACCTGATCCAGGGTGCTGAATTCCAGCCCTTGCCCGGCATCGATGTCATCCCGGCCCATGGCCGCCAGCCAGTTTTCCCAGACCTTCAGCCGCTTGCCATCGTGCAGGATGTGCAGCAGCGGAAACTGCCGCAGGTCCGGTGGCTGATCGCCGTTGAACAGTTCCGGGCTGGCCACCGCAATGTGTCGTTCCATCACCAGCAACTGACTGACGCAGTGAGGCGCTGCCGCGAGGCCGAAGCGGATGTGGCAATCGACTTCCGAGAGGCTGTCGTGGCCGATCTGGTTGGTGACGCTGAGGTTGATGTCCGGGTAGCGCTGACAGAATGCGCGCAGGTGTGGCGACAGCCAGCGGGTGGCCCAGGTCGGCGGTGCCAGCACTTTCAAACGCTGGCGCAGATTCGGCACGCGCACGGCCTGCAAGGCGCGTTCGATGTGATCGAAGGCTTCGGCCAGATGCGGAGAAAGATTGCTGCCGGCCTCGGTCAGCGACAGCCCTTGAGGCGTACGTACAAACAGCGCCACACCGAGGTAGTCTTCAAGCTGTTTGATCTGGCGACTGACCGCGCCCTGGGTGACGTTCAACCCGACGGCGGCCTGACTGAAACTGCGATGACGGGCGACTTCTTCGAACACGCGCAGGGTGTTGAGCGAGGGCAGTTGACGCATGGAGGCGGAACTCCGGACCGGGCGGTTTATTGTTGTTTTGGGGTGAGGGCTATCTGACTATCGAGGCGGTGCGGATGCAAGGTGAATTCGCAACGGGCAAGCAAAAAAAATCGCAGCCCTGGCTGCGATTTTTTTCAAGCGTCAGAAGTAATACCCGACGTTCACATATAACTGGTTCTCCCACTGATTCAGCCCGCCCGCGCCAAGGCTTTGGGTATAGCTGCTGCCACCGATGTACGGATCATTCCTGCCGAACAACCACTCCGTGGCAACCCACAATTTACTCACGGAAAACGAGGTGCCGAGGATCATCCGCTCGGACGTCTTGAAGCCGCTGGCGGACTTGTCGAAGGCGCTGTAGTTGGCGTAGAGCTTGATCCCGCTGATCTGGTCGAACAGGTATTTGTCGCCGACGTCGTAACTCAGGTCGGCCACGTACAGATTGCCGCGGCTGGCGACGTTGTAAGTGCCGTCGTAGCCACCGAGGGTCACCACTTCATCGCTGCCGGGATTGCGTGGCGACATCTGTTGCCGCGCTGCCTGCAACTGCACGCCCCACGGGCCGTTCTTGCCCATGTAGTGCACGGCCACGGCGTTGCGCCGACCGTCGTTATTGGTGTCCTTGTTTTCGAGGGTCGAGGTCAGGCCGGAGATCCCGACTTCGGACTTCCACGGCCCCAGATCCATTGCCCTGGCGATCCGAAGCACCACGGTGTTGCGTTCCTGGTTGTTGCTGCCGTCGGTTACGTAGCTGTCGGCTTCGGACACCACGCTCGAATACGTCACGCCTTTGCTGGTGCCTTTGCCTTGCCAGGCCGGGCGCAGGTAGTAGCCGGCCTGGATGTTCCAGTCGCCGCTTTGCTGAATGTATTTGGTGCCGATCTGTTGCACGTCTTCCAGGCCGATGACGTTGCCCAGGGTTTCGTAGAACGTACTGCCGAAATACGGCTGCAAGCCGAACGGCACGGTGTTGAGGCCCACTTGCACTTGCTGGTCGGGGTTGAACTTGTAGCCGACCCACGCGAACTTGGCGAAGCGGATGTCGCCGTAGTTTTTGGTGTACTGGTAGGGGTAGGAGCGACCGTAGAAGCGGTATTGTGCTTCACCGATCCACGAGTCGGAGTTGTATCTGGCGCTGAGGAACACCGTGTCGAGGCCGAACTTCTGGATGTCGCGATCCGGGTCCACGTCCCAACGGGCACGAATGGCGCCGCCGAGGTCGAGGTTGTCGGTGACCTGGACCGCCATGGCCGGAACGGCAAAGCTGCAGAACAGAGCGATTGAAATCGTGCGCAGGCGCATAGATGCAGGGAAGGGCATGGAGCGGTTCTCGATTGTTTTTATTAGAGATGCCGCGCAGTTTTGTCTTCCGTCCGATACAGGACAAACGATAAAAACGATGATGAAACCTGCGTCGAACGCATGTTACTCGGAAAATCCTGCAGGACAATTCGCCAGTGCCGTGGGATGCTTTGCGCCTTGTCAGCGGTTTTAGAGTGCCTTGTATGAAACGTAAAATGCCCGGCCTGAATGCACTCAAGGCATTCGAAGTGGCCGGCAGCACCGGCAGCTTCACCCGCGCCGCCGAGTTGCTCAACGTCACCCAGAGCGCGGTCAGCCGTCAGGTGCGACAACTGGAAGAACAGCTTGGCGAGAGCCTGCTGGAGCGCCGCCATCACCATCTCGAACTGACCGGCGCTGGCAAGATTCTGCTGCGGGCGCTGCATCAGTCGTTCGACAAGATCGAACTGACCGTGCGCAGTATCCAGCAGAAAACCCACGCCAACCGTCTGCACATCAACGCGCCGCCAACCTTCACCAGCCGCTGGTTGATGCCGCGCCTGGGACGCCTGCGCGAGCAGCATCCGGAGCTGGAGCTGAGCATCACTACCCGCTTGCAGGACAGTCTGGCGGAAACCAGCACCCTCGATTGCGCCATCCGCTTCGGCAACGGTGAATGGGACGGGCTCGACAGTTCGCTGCTGATTCAGGAACGGCACATCGCCGTGTGTGCGCCGACGCTCTATGCGCGGGAGGGCGGCGATCAAGGCATTGACCTCAATCGTCTGACCCTGCTGCACGTGCTGGCCCGGGAGGATCAGCGTTATCTGACCTGGAAGCACTGGCTCGACGCGGCGCGCATCAGCGGTGTCGATACCCAGGGCGGTTATGAATTCGACCTGCTGGATCTGGCGATTCAAGCGGCTGTCGACGGGCTGGGCATCACCATTGCCGACTGGCACATGGTCGCCTCGGAACTGGCCAGCGGGCAGTTGACCCAAGTGCACAACGTGCATGTGGAAGGGCACCAGTCGTACTGGCTGGTGACCCGCCCGGAACAGACACAGATGCCGCAATTGCAGGCGTTCAGTCAGTGGTTGCAGGAAGAGATCTGGCTGGCGCAGCGCCAGCTTGAGCCTTCGAAGGCGATGTTGTGAGTAACGTGCGTTTTTCGAATGTTTGATCGCCGGATAAATCGTTTGTTGAACCCGCTGTCGATGACAAGACTGGCGCCATCGATAAAAACAAACGATGGGCGATGCACATGCGAGTCGAGCGAAATTTTGTTAACGGTCACTTCATCGAGCCGGCCAGCGCGGCGCTGATCGCGGTCTACAACCCGGCCACCGAAGCGTTGATCGGCCAGGTGTCGGCCGCCACTGCCGAAGAAGCCACGGCGGCAGTCGATGGCGCCGCAGCGGCGCAGAAAGTCTGGGGAAAACTCACCAGCATCGAGCGTGCCGAACACCTGCGAGCGTTTGCAGTCGCTCTTGAAGATCGCGCCGACGCCATCGGCGCCGCCCTGGCAGCCGAATCCGGCAAGAGCCTGAACGACGCCAGCAACGAAGCCCGTTATGCCGCGCAGATCACCCGTTACCACGCCGAATGGGCGCGCCGCATCGAAGGCGAGATCATTCCCAGCGACAGCCCCGACGAAAACCTGTTTCTGCACCGCGAGCCGATTGGCGTCGTCGCGTGCCTGATTCCGTTCAACTACCCGGTCTACACCCTGTTGCGCAAAATCGCTCCGGCGCTGATTGCCGGCAATACCGTGGTGGTGCGCCCGAGCAACAACACCCCGATCTCGGCATTCGAAATCGCCAAAGCTGTGGAGCAATCGGGCATGCCGGCCGGTGTAATCAACATCCTGACCATGGATCACGCCACCGCCGCAGTCGTCTGCACCCATAAAGCCGTGGGTCTGATCACGCTGACCGGCAGCGTCAACGCCGGGCGCATCGTCCTCGATTACTGCAAGGCCAACATCGCCAAGCCGTCGCTGGAGCTGGGCGGCAAGACTCCGGCAATCATTGAGGCCGACGCTGATCTCGAAGCCGCCGCGAGCGCAATCATTGCCTCCAAGACCACCCACTGCGGCCAGCTGTGCACGGCGGTGGAGCGGGTCTACGTGCAGGAAAGCGTTCACGACCGTTTCCTTGCGCTGCTCAAAGCGAAAATCGCGGCCGTGAAGTTCGGCGACCGCGCCACAGACGCGAGCCTGATGGGCCCGCTGGTCAACGCCAGTTCGCAGAAGAATATCCACGCCATGGTCGAGCGTGCGATCGCCGACGGCGCCGTGCTCGAAAGTGGCGGCGTGTTGCCTGAAGGCAAGGGGCATTTCTATCCGCCGACGCTGCTCAGCGGTTGCCGCCAGGAAATGGAAATCGTCCAGGAAGAAATATTCGGCCCGGTGCTGCCGGTGCTCAAGTACCGCGACATCGACGAAGCGCTGGCCATGGCCAACGACCATCAGTTTGGCCTGTCGTCGGTGCTGTACACCGAGAATTACCGCACCGCGCAGAAAGTCGCCAACGCCATCGAGGCCGGTGAGTTGTATGTCAACCGCACCCCGGCCGATCCGTATCAGGGCTATCACGCCGGCTGGAAACGCTCGGGCCTGGGCGGCGATGACGGCAAGCACGGCATGCTCGAATTCACCCAGACCCGACTCGTGGTCATGAAGTACTGATCCACCACCTCACGCTACGCCTATAAAAACAATTATCAGGGGCGCCCGGAGCACGGGTCGCCCGAGGTCACTTCAATGTCCAAGCATGCATCCTCTGCTGCCGCTGTTCAGAGCTCCGATTCGGCTTCGAAAAGCCGCAGCGACAAGGGAAGTCGCTATTTTCAACTGATGTTGCTGGTGCTGGCCGCCGGTGCGATCTATCCGATTCTGTACCTGCGCCAGGTCTACCAGACCACCATGCTCGAGGTGTTCCAGATCAACCACAGCGAACTGGGTTATCTGTACTCGATGCTCGGCACGATTTTCCTGCTCAGTTATCTGCCGAGCGGCTGGTTGGCCGACCGTATCGCGCCGCGTTTTCTGATCTTTTTCTCGCTGGTGGCGACCGGCGCGCTGGGACTGTGGTATTCGACCGCGCCGTCTATGACCGGGCTGATGATCATCTTCGGTTGCTGGGGGCTGACCACTGGCCTGACGTTCTGGGCCTCGGTGCTCAAGCGCGTGAAGATGATTGCCCATCACAGCGAGCAGGGCCGGTTCTTCGGCATCCTCGATGGCGGTCGCGGGCTGGTCGAAGCGCTGCTGGCAACCGTTGCGCTGGCGTTGTTCGCCTTCGCCACCGAAACCCGGGGCGAGTCCACTGCCGAAGGCTTCAGGCATGTGGTTTACCTCTACGCCTGCACCTGTATCGCCATCGGTTGCGTGCTGGTGCTGATCAAGGACCCGAAGTCGATGGAAGACACACCGGCAGTGGAGAAGGGCAAGTTCAACCTGCTCGCTGATCTGGCGACGTTGGTGAAAATCCCCGAACTGTGGCTGGTCACCGCGATCGTGTTCTGCGGCTATCACATCTTCTGGGCCACCTACAGTTTCTCGGACTACCTGCAAGGCAGCGGCCTGACCGCCGTCATGGCCGGCACCATCACCACCATCAAACTGTGGATGCGCCCCATTGGCGGCATCGGTGGCGGTTGGCTGGGCGACAAGTTTTCGAACATCTCGGTGCTGATCGTCGCGCTGTTGCTGGCGAGTCTGGCAATCGTCGGCTTGATCGTGTTCCCGGCACTCAACAGCATGGGGCTGCTGATCGCGACCGTGATTTTCATCGGCCTGATGACCTACGCGATTCGCGGACTGTACTGGGCGATCCTCGACAGCTGCAACATTCCGCTGCGCATCACCGGGCTGGCTATCGGCATCGTCTCGGTGGTCGGTTACATGCCGGATGCGTTTATCCCGTTGATCAATGGCTACCTCACTGAACATTTCCCCGGCGCCCTCGGCTACAAGCTGTATTTCGGCTACATCGCCGCAATCGGTCTGATCGGCACTCTGGCTGCCGTGACCCTGCGTGCCCGGATCAATCGCAACGCTTCGAAAAAGACAGGTGCCTGAGATGAAAGTCGTCGCCCTTGAAACCCATATTGTCGCCGTACCGCCACCGCACATCGGCGGCATGTACTGGCTGTTCGTCAAGCTCAAGACCGACGGCGGCATCGAAGGTGTCGGTGAGATCTACGCTGCCACCTTCGGCCCGAACGCCATGCTGCCGATCATCGAAGATGTGTTCGAGCGCTACCTGCTGAATCAGGACCCGCACCACATCGAACGCTTCTTCCGACAGGCCTATTCGAGCGGTTTCACCCAGCGTCCCGACCTGACCATGATGGGTGTGGTCAGCGGCCTGGAAATGGCCTGCTGGGACATCATCGGCAAGGCCGCGAACAAGCCGGTCTACGAACTGCTCGGCGGCAAGGTTCACGAACGCCTGCGTTCCTACACCTACCTGTACCCGCTCAACAGCCGTGGCGAGTACGACTACGACGACCCGGACCTGGCCGCTGAATGCGCCGTCGACAACATGAACAAGGGCTTCACCGCCGTAAAATTCGACCCCGCCGGCCCGTACACCGCGTACTCCGGGCACCAGATCTCGCTGCAGGTGCTGGAACGCTGCGAAACCTTCTGCCGCAAGATCCGCGAAGCGGTGGGCAATCGGTGCGATCTGCTGTTCGGCACTCACGGGCAAATGGTGCCGTCCTCGGCGATTCGCCTGGCCAAACGTCTGGAGAAATACGATCCGCTGTGGTTCGAAGAACCGGTGCCGCCGGGCCAGGAAGACGCGATGGCGCAAGTCGCGGCCAAGACCAGCATTCCGATTGCCACCGGCGAGCGCCTGACCACCAAGTACGAGTTCTTCAAGCTGTTGCAGGCCGGCGGTGCGTCGATTCTGCAGATGAACGTGGGGCGCTGCGGCGGCCTGCTCGAAGGCAAGAAGATCGCCAGCATGGCTGAAGCCTATTACGCGCAAATCGCCCCGCATCTGTACAACGGGCCGATTGGCGCGGCGGCGAGTTTCCAGCTCGCGGCCTGCACGCCGAACTTTCTGATTCAGGAAAGCATCGAGACCTGGGGCGGCTTCCACGCCGAGGTCCTGAAAAAGCCGTTGCAGTGGGAGGACGGCTACATCATCCCGTCCACCGAGCCGGGTCTGGGCGTGGAGCTGAACATGGACGTGGTGCGCAAGCATTCGCCGTACACCGGTGAACGCCTGCACCTGCAAATGGCGCCGACCCCGGCTGACGTCAAAGACACATCGCCGGCCAGGGGCTGACGGGATTTCCCCGCCCGGCAACGGGCGGGTTCGATAAAAAGACTTACGCGGTAACCGTGCATGACATACGACTACATCATCGCTGGCGCAGGCGCCGCTGGCTGCGTGCTGGCCAACCGGCTTTCGGCCTCGGGCCGACACACGGTGCTGCTGCTGGAAGCGGGCGGCAAAGACAGTTCCCTGTGGTTCAAGATCCCGGTCGGCTTCGCCAAAATGTATTACAACCCGACCTTCAACTGGATGTACTACAGCCAGCCGCAGAAGCAATTGGGCAATCGCCGGATCTACGCCCCGCGTGGCAAGGTCCAGGGCGGTTCGGGCTCGATCAACGCGATGATTTACGTGCGTGGTCAGGCTCATGATTTCAACGACTGGGCGGCCAACGGCAACGATGGCTGGGGTTACAAGGATGTGCTGCCGTACTTTCGCAAACTGGAAAATCATCCATCGGGCGACAGCGAGTACCACGGCGGCAGTGGCCCGATCAGCATCACCCCGATGGCCGGCCAGACCCACCCGATCTGCGACGTGTTCCTCAAGGGCTGCGACGAACTCGGTTACCCGCGCAGCGACGATTTCAACGGTCCGCACTTCGAAGGCGCGGGCATCTATGACGTCAACACCCGCAACGGTCAGCGCAGCTCCAGCAGCTTCGCCCATTTGCACCCGGCACTGAGCCGGCCGAATCTGACGGTCGAGCATTACGCCTTGGTCGATCGGGTCTTGTTCGATGAAAGCCAGCAGCGCGCCACCGGTATTTCCATCACCCAGCATGGCGTGGTGCGCACCTTCACGGCGCGCAAGGAAGTGATCCTGTGTGCCGGCGCCGTCGATACGCCGAAGATTCTGCAACTGTCCGGCGTGGCGGATCGTGCCTTGCTGGCGAAGCATCAGATTCCGGTTGTCAAACACCTGCCGGCGGTGGGGCAGAACCTGCAGGATCACTTGTGCGTCAGCTACTACTACAAGGCCAATATCCCGACGCTGAACGATGAACTCAGCTCGCTGTTCGGCCAGTTCAAACTCGGCGTCAAATACCTGTTGACCCGCAAGGGCGCACTGGCGATGAGCGTCAATCAGGCGGGCGGTTTCTTCCGAGGCAACCCGGAGCAGAACCATCCAAACCTGCAGCTGTATTTCAATCCGCTGTCGTACCAGATTCCGAAAAACAACAAGGCCAGCCTCAAGCCCGAACCCTATTCAGGCTTCCTGTTGTGCTTCAACCCATGCCGCCCCACCAGTCGTGGGCACATCACGATTGCCTCGAAAAATCCCCGCGATGCGGCGTTGATCGACCCGAACTACCTGAGCACGCAAAAGGATATCGACGAGGTGATTCAGGGCAGTCGTCTGATGCGCAAAATCATGAGCGCTCCGGCACTCAAGGGCATTACGGTCGATGAAGTGTTGCCCGGGCCGGCAGTGGAAACTGACGAGCAGATGTTGCAGTACTTCCGCGACAACTGCGGCTCGATCTATCACCTGTGCGGCTCCTGCGCGATGGGCGCGGACGAACAGACATCGGTGGTCGACAAGCGCCTCAAGGTGCATGGTCTGGACGGGTTGCGGATCGTCGATGCGTCGATCTTCCCCAACGTCACGTCGGGCAACACCCATGCGGCGGTGCTGATGGTGGCGGAGAAGGGCGCGGATCTGATTCTGCAGGATGCGTAATGCGCGGTGACACTTGATCGCGGGCGTTTTTCCCGCGCGCACTAGGCTTTGAATGCCGGCCCGTTACGGGCCGGCATTGCTGTTTCTGGAGGGTTGTTTTTTTGATGCAAGGAGCGACCGATCATGGATGATCTGGTGAAAGAGGTGATTCCGCTGCTGCAGTATCTGATCCCGGGGTTTGTCTCGACCTGGATTTTCTACACCCTGACGGCGTTCAAGCGGCCGGATACGTTTGTGATTCACGGGATGGTGTTGGGGATCGGGGCGGTTTGTATGTGGGTGGGAGACAAGGGGTTTTCTGTAGGAAAGTGGGATGCCAAGGCTGAGGCGTGCTGGGCATTTTCTGCTTCGTTGCTACTTGGGTTGATCGCTTGTTGTCTGACCACCAATGGCAAATTGCAAAGGTGGTTGCGCAGCAGAAATGTAACGAAACAATCTTCCTGTCCCAGTGAATGGTTCTGCGCTTTCGCTCAATATGACCGATTCGTCACCCTTCATCTGGAGGATGAAAGGCGCGTTCTAGGCTGGCCAGTCGAGTGGCCACCGGAGTCGAACAACGGGCAGTTTTTGATGAGGTTTCCACGCTGGCTCAACGACGATGGCAAATTGGATCCTATTGGCGCCGAATTTTTGCTGATAGATTCCGCGAAGGTTAAATGGGTTGAGTTCAGCCCAATATCAGAGGAGCGATCATGACTGCCAGAGCACCGCAACCCATGCCGAAACATTTGGAACGCCTATTCGTCGGACCTGACGGGAAGTTGCTGGAGCAACCATTGATCAAAGGCCCAAAGGCACCCCCACCGCTGAAGCGTTAGCTAATACAAGGGGCGATTATCCGCCCCGGCTGCCAACTCCCCAGTTCAGGCTCACCCACTCAGAGCGTCTGCACCAACCAATCCCGAAACGCCTTCAACGATGCCAACGATTCATTGCGCGCCGGGTACACCAAATAATAGCTGCGCCGACTGCTGATCGGCTCCCCCAGTTGCAGCAGCTCACCGTTGTGCAATTCATCCTCTACCAGAATTCTCGGCACCAGCCCGATGCCGATATTGGCGCGCACGGCCTGGATCAGGTGCGACGTCATTTCAAAACTCGGGCCCATACGCATGCTGCGATGAGGCAGGGCGTGATGGCTGAACCACTCGGACCACGCCTGGGCATTGCTGCTGACGTTGAGCAGCAGTTGCCCGGCGATATCCTGGTCGGCAGCCAGACGTTCGGTATCGGACAGCTGCGAACTGGCAATCACCACCAGTTCTTCGGTGTGCAGGCGGTGAGCGGTCAGTCCCGGCCAGTCGCCGCCACCAACACAAATCGCCGCGTCGATTTCACTGGTGTCGAAGTCGATGGCTTCGATCCGTGAATGCAGGTGCACGGTCATGCCCGGGTGCGCGGTGTAGAAGTCTT
This sequence comes from Pseudomonas sp. KCJK9016, assembly GCF_046231795.1. NCBI lineage: Bacteria > Pseudomonadati > Pseudomonadota > Gammaproteobacteria > Pseudomonadales > Pseudomonadaceae > Pseudomonas > Pseudomonas sp. KCJK9016. The sequence continues at coordinate 140,955 of NZ_JBJJMM010000007.1, forward strand.
TCAAACGCGGCAGCAGCCATTTCGAACCGAAGGTCGGCAGTGTCGCCAGGCGCAGGCTGTGAATGCCCGAGCCGAACGCCATGGCCTGCAGGGTGGCGCTGCGGATCTGGCCGAGGGCTTCGGACAGTTCGCGTTGATACATGCGCCCGACGTCGGTCAGGATCACCCGCCGGCCTTCACGGCTGAACAGGCGCATGCCGAGCATCTTTTCCAGAATCTGCACCTGACGGCTGACTGCACTCTGGGTCAGCGACAGTTCGTGGGCGGCGCGGGTGTAGCTTTCATGGCGTGCGGCGGCTTCAAACGCCAGCAGCAACGACATCGAGGGAGTGAGGGTTCGCGGATTCATTCGTTTTAGTCATGGATTGCGGGTCGATTTTACGGTTGTCCCGGCATCGCTCTGCAATGAACATAAGGTCTATGAGATGGCGGGAGCGTGACGCAATCATTCGTTGCGCACAACTGTTCACCGCCACACGGCCCGTTTTTGACCGAGATTGCACGCCCGATGATTGCCCAGCTGTCGCCTTCCACCGCGTTGAACACCGATTACCAACAGTTTCTCAAAGCCCTTGAAACCAATGGCTTTCGCGGCGAAATCAGCGCCGACTACGCCAGCCGCGTGGTGCTGGCCACTGACAACTCCATTTATCAGCGTTTGCCGCAAGCGGCGGTATTCCCCCGTGATGCCGACGACGTGGCGCTGCTGGCGCGTCTGATTGCCGAACCGGCTTACCGGACAGTGGTGATTACACCTCGCGGCGGTGGCACCGGTACCAATGGCCAGTCGCTGACTGACGGCATCGTCGTGGATCTGTCACGGCATATGAACCGTATTCTCGAAATCAACGTTGAGCAGCGTTGGGTGCGGGTGCAGGCCGGTGTGGTGAAGGATCAACTCAACGCCGCCCTGAAATCCGCCGGGCTGTTTTTCGCCCCGGAACTGTCGACGTCGAACCGCGCCACTGTGGGCGGCATGATCAACACCGACGCCAGCGGCCAGGGCAGTTGCACCTACGGCAAGACCCGCGACCATGTGCTGGAGTTGCACATGGTTTTGCGCGGTGGCGATCGCTTGCACGGTCGTCCTCTGGAAGAAAGTGAACTGGCAGCGGAATGCGCCCGCGAGGGCCGGGCCGGTGAGGTGTACCGCTGTGCGCGGCAGATCATCGATGAGCAGGGCGAGTTGATCCGGGAAACCTTCCCCGACCTCAATCGCTGCCTGACCGGCTACGACCTGGCGCACCTGCGTGAGGCCGACAACCGTTTCAACCTCAACAGCGTGTTGTGCGGCGCTGAAGGTTCGCTGGGGTTTGTGGTCGAGGCCAAGCTCAACGTGCTGCCGATCCCCAAGCACACGATGCTGGTGAACATCCGCTATAGCGGCTTCATGGATGCCCTGCGTGACGCCCGGGCATTGATGGCGCTCAAACCGCTGTCGATCGAGACCGTGGACTCCAAAGTGCTGTTGCTGGCGATGCAGGACATCGTCTGGCATGGCGTTGCCGAATACTTTCCGCAAAGCGCCGAGCGGCCGACGCTGGGGATCAACCTGGTGGAATTCTGCGGCGACGATCCCGAGGAACTGCAAGGCCGGGTCGAGGCTTTCGTTCAGCATTTGGGCAACGATGCGACAGTCGAGCGATTGGGCCACACGCTGGCCGTTGGACATGCAGCGGTGAACCGCGTTTACGGCATGCGCAAACGCGCGGTGGGGTTGCTCGGCAACGTTGCCGGTGAAGCGCGGCCGCAGCCGTTTGTCGAAGACACCGCGGTACCGCCGCAACACCTGGCCGAGTACATTGCCGAACTGCGTGACCTGCTCGACAGCCATCAATTGCAATACGGCATGTTCGGCCACGTCGATGCCGGCGTGCTGCATGTACGGCCGATTCTCGACATGAAGGATCCGAAACAAGCCGCACTGGTACGACCGGTGTCCGACGGCGTCGCCGCGCTGACCCAGCGCTACGGGGGCCTGCTGTGGGGCGAGCATGGCAAGGGGCTTCGTTCGGAATATGCGCCGGCCTTCTTCGGCGCGTTATACCCGGCGCTGCAAGCCTTGAAGGCGGCGTTCGATCCGTTCAACCAGTTCAATCCGGGCAAGATCGCCACACCGAATATTCCTGGCGCTGCACTACTGAAGATCGACGAAGTGACCCTGCGCGGCGAACTCGATCGGCAAATCGACGAGAAAGTCTGGCAGGACTACGGCGCGGCCATGCACTGCAACGGCAACGGCGCCTGCTACAACTTCGATCCAGACGATGCGATGTGCCCGTCGTGGAAAGCCACTCGCCAGCGTTCGCAGTCGCCAAAAGGCCGGGCTTCGCTGATTCGCGAATGGCTGCGTTTGCAGGGCGAAGCAGGGGTCGATGTGTTGTCCGATGCCAGTCGCCGTCCGCCGTTTTTCAGCACGCTGTTGCAGCGCTGGCGCAACAGCCGTGCCCAGGAGCAAGACTTCTCCCACGAGGTGTACGACGCCATGGCCGGCTGCCTGGCGTGCAAGTCCTGCGCAGGGCAGTGTCCGGTGAAGGTCAACGTACCGGATTTCCGCTCGCGGTTTCTGGAGCTGTACCACACGCGTTATCTGCGACCGGCGCGGGATTATCTGATTGCCTCGCTGGAATACACGATCCCGTACATGGCTCGAATTCCGTTTCTCTACAACGGTTTGATGGGGGCCTCTTTCAGCCGTCGCTGGCTTGAGCGTCTCGGCGGCATGGTCGATGTGCCGCTGCTCAGCCGTTTCGATTTCCATGCGGCCATGCGCCGCTGGCAGGTTCAGCCGGCGTCGGTCGAGGTGCTTTCGGCGCTGACTCAGGCGCAACGCGAGCGCAGCGTGGTGCTGGTACAGGACGCGTTCACCCGGTATTTCGAAGCCCCCTTGCTGGCGGATCTGATCGAGTTGATTTCGCGACTGGGTTATCAGGTTTATCTGGCGCCGTTCAGTGCCAACGGCAAACCGCTGCATGTGCAGGGCTTCCTGCCGGCGTTCAATCGCGCGGCGTTGCGCAATGCCGGTCAACTTCGCGAACTGGCACAGACGGGCGTGCCGCTGGTAGGGCTTGATCCGGCGATGACGCTGGTTTATCGCCAGGAATACCTCAAGGTGCCAGGCATTGCGGATTGCCCTGAAGTGGCGCTGGTGCAGGAGTGGTTGCTGAAGGTCATGCCGCAACGGACGGACTCGCGAGAGGGTGAAAGCTTCCGCCTGCTTGCGCACTGCACCGAGAAAACCAACGCGCCCGCCGCGACCCGGCAATGGGAGCAAGTGTTCGAGCGCGTCGGTCTGAAACTGACGACCCAGGCCACCGGTTGCTGCGGGATGTCCGGCACCTACGGCCACGAAGCCCGCAATCGCGAAACCTCGGCAGTGATTTACGAGCAGTCCTGGGCGAAGCAGATCGAGGCGCCGGTAGAGCAGGGCGAAGCACTGGCGACCGGCTATTCGTGCCGCAGCCAGGTCAAGCGCCAGGCCGACCGGACGGTGCGTCATCCGTTGCAAGTGCTGCTGGAACGACTGCGCTCTGTTTGAGAGCCGTTAGCAACTGAAGCGGATTTTCATGTTATAAGGTAACGCAAATTGTCGGGCTGTTTACCTGCGGCCCGGTCGAACTCTTCATTCGATTGCGAACCCTTCATGACCCTCGCTGTTCCCCGAAACGTCCCGCCGGCGACTGGCCGGCTACTGTCCATTGATGCACTGCGTGGCCTGGTCATTCTGTTCATGTTGCTGGATCACGTGCGCGAAACCTTTCTGCTGCATCGTCAGGTCTCCGATCCGATGGACATCGCCAGCACCGAACCGGCGCTGTTTTTCAGCCGGAGTCTGGCACACCTGTGCGCGCCGGTGTTCGTGTTGCTGACCGGATTGTCGGCGTGGCTGTTCGGGGAAAAACATGACGGCAAGGCTGACGTCAGTGCCTTTCTGTTCAAGCGTGGTCTGTTCCTGGTGGTGCTCGAATTCACCCTGGTGAATTTCGCTTGGACGTTCCAGCTGCCACCGAGCGTGATTTACCTGCAAGTGATCTGGGCCATCGGCCTGAGCATGATTGCGCTGTCGCTGCTGGTCTGGCTGCCACGCTGGCTGCTGTTGACGCTGAGCCTGACGATCATCGCCGGGCACAACCTGCTCGATGGTGTGCATTTCGGAACGGAATCGGCGCTGCATGTGCCGTGGGCAATCCTGCATGACCGGGGCTGGATCGAGGCCGGCGAGAGTCTGCATTTGCGCACCTCGTACCCGTTGCTGCCGTGGATCGGTGTGATCGGTGTGGGTTACGCGTTGGGGCCATGGTTTGCCCGAATGGCCGATGCGGGTGTTCGTCAGCGGCGTTTGCTGATCGCAGGCATCGCCGGGCTGCTCGGTTTTGTGGCGCTGCGGTTGATCAATGGCTACGGCGAAAAACCCTGGTCGATCAATGACAGCAGCCTGCAAACCCTGATGAGCTTTTTCAACATCACCAAATATCCGCCGTCGCTGTTGTTCATCACACTGACGGTGAGCATCGGTCTGCTGCTGTTGCTGGTATTCGAGAGGGCACAGGATCGACGCTGGATTCGCTGGCTGGCGGTGTTCGGTTCGGCGCCGATGTTTTTCTATCTGCTGCATCTGTATGTGTTGAAGGTGTTGTACCTGATCGGTGTGGCGTTGGTCGGGCTCAATCAGGGCAGTTATTTCGGTTTTTCGTCGGTGGTGCCGGTGTGGCTGGCGGCGATGGTGCTGGCGATTGCGCTGCTCCCGGCGGTGCGCTGGTTCTCCGCACTCAAGGCTCGGCGACGTGACATGGCCTGGTTGAAGTATCTGTAAGGAATTAGTCCGGGCTTCCTCACGAACGTGATGTGCATCAACAAAAAAACCGGGCGATGCCCGGTTTTCTCGTATTCAGGACTTAACGGCGATCCAGCCACACCGTCTGGGCATTGCAGAACTCACGTACACCGAAGTGCGACAGTTCACGACCGAAACCGCTTTTCTTGACGCCGCCGAAGGTCACGCGCGGGTCGCTGGCGGAGTACCCGTTGATGAACACGCCACCGGTCTCCAGTTCGCTGGTCAGTTGCTGGGCCAGGGCAACGTTGGCGGTGTAGATCGTGGCGGTCAGGCCGAACTCGCTGTCGTTGGCCAGGGCCACGGCGTGGGCGCAGTCGCGGGCGGTGATGATCGAAGCCACGGGGCCAAACAATTCCTGCTTGAACGAGGTCATGCGGTCGGTGACGTCGGCCAGCACGGTCGGCTCATAGTAGTTGCCTGCGCCCTCGACCTTGGCGCCACCGAGCAGCAGGGTGGCGCCTTCTTCCAGGGTGTCACGCACTTGCTGATCCAGTTCGTCACGCAGGTCGAAACGGGCCATCGGGCCGATGTAGTTATCGGCGGACAACGGGTCGCCCATCTTCAGCTGACGGGTGGCTTCGACGAACTTGCGGGTGAACTCTTCAACCACGCCTTCTTCGATGATCAGACGTTTGGCCGCAGCGCAGACCTGGCCGGAGTTCTGGTAGCGACCGATCACTGCCGCTTGCACGGCTTCGTCGATATCGGCGTCGTTGAGCACGATGAACGGATCGGAGCCGCCCAGTTCCAGCACGCACTTCTTCAGCGCGGCACCGGCCTGGGCGCCGATCGCCATGCCGGCGCGGACGCTGCCGGTCAGGGTCACGGCGGCGATGCGCGGGTCTGCGATAGCCCGGGAAACCCCTTCCGGGGTGACGTTGATCACTTCAAACACACCATCGGCAAATCCCGCGCGCTTGAACGCATCGCGCAGCAGATAAGCGCTGCCCATCACGTTGGGCGCATGCTTGAGCACGTAGGTGTTGCCGGCGATCAGCGCCGGCACGGCACCGCGCAGCACTTGCCAGATCGGGAAGTTCCACGGCATTACGGCAAGGATCGGCCCCAGCGGGCGGTACTCGATCCGCGCCTTGCCGCCCTCGACCAGGGTCGGTTCGGCGTCGAGCATGGCCGGGCCGTGTTCGGCGTACCACTCGCAGAGCTTGGCGCATTTCTCGATTTCGCCACGGGCCTGGGCGATCGGCTTGCCCATCTCCCGGGTGATCATGGTCGCCATGGCTTCGCTGCTGTCGCGCAGAGCACCGGCCAAAGCGGTCAGGGCACGGGAGCGGTCCTGCAGCGGCTTGCGTTTCCACTTGCCGAAACCGAAGGCAGCACGGGTCAGCGCGGCGTCGAGGGCCTCGGCGGATTCAAAGGCGTAGTGGCCGATCTGCTCGCCGGTGGCGGGGTTGATCGAAATGGCGTGGGTCTGGCTGGAAATCGGGCTCATGGCATCGTCCTGCGAGTTCATCGGATGCGCTCAGAGTAGGGTGGTGTTCAGTTTCTGGAAACTGAATAATAAAGAGCGTTTCTTTCACGATTGGAGAATGACTGTGGATCTGGTGCAACTGGAAATCTTCAAGGCTGTTGCCGAGCACGGCAGCATCAGCGCCGCGGCGGCACAGATCCATCGCGTGCCATCGAACCTGACGACCCGCATCAAGCAGTTGGAGGAAGATCTCGGCGTCGATCTGTTCATCCGCGAGAAGAGCCGTTTGCGTCTGTCGCCCGCCGGCTGGAGTTTTCTGGAGTACGCACGGCGGATTCTCGATCTGGTGCAGGAAGCCCGCGCCACGGTGGCCGGCGAAGAACCGCAGGGTGCATTCCCGTTGGGATCGCTGGAAAGCACGGCAGCGGTGCGCATTCCCGGCTTGCTGGCGACCTATAACCAGCAACACCCGAAGGTTGATCTGGACCTGTCGACCGGCCCCTCCGGGACGATGATCGACGGGGTGCTTTCCGGGCGTCTGGCGGCGGCGTTCGTCGATGGCCCGGTGTTGCACCCGGCACTGGAAGGCATTCCGGCGTTCGAAGAGGAAATGGTCATCATCTCGCCGCTGCACCACAGGCCGATCCAGCGCGCCGCGGATGTGAACGGCGAGAATATCTACGCGTTCCGCTCGAACTGTTCCTATCGCCATCACTTCGAAAAATGGTTCAGCACCGACGCTGCGGTTCCCGGCAAGATCTTCGAAATGGAGTCCTATCACGGCATGCTCGCCTGCGTCAGCGCCGGCGCCGGTCTGGCGCTGATGCCACGCAGCATGCTGCAGAGCATGCCCGGTTGCGCGACGGTGAGTGTCTGGCCGCTGGCGGCGGATTTTCGCTATCTGACGACGTGGCTGGTGTGGCGACGGGGCACGGTGTCGCGCAGTTTGAGCATGTTCGTTCGGTTGCTGGAAGAACGTGGCGTGGTACGCGCAGAAGAAGTTTGACACGTTGTGTCATGGCTGTATCTTGGGTGTCCCGTTTCGCAATATAAAAAACTATACAGCGCAAGCGATGCGCGATCAGCCAGAAGGAATCAGCGATGACCACAGCCCTGAGCGGTAAAGAAGCAGTAGGTGAGCGTTTTGTGCTGGAGACCATGCGCCACGCCCAACAGTTGACCTGGAAGGCCGTGGACGAGATCGCCAAAGTGATCAAGCCCGGCATGCGCGAATCCGAAGCCCATGCACGAGGCAAAGAGATTCTCGTCGAACTGGGCATGGACCGGATCTGGCATCCGCTGCTGATCCGCTTCGGCGCCAATACGCTGAAGACTTTCAAGGAGCGCTCCGAAGGCGATCCGATGCTGGGCGAGGAAGACATTTTCTTCATCGACATGGGCGTGGTCTGGGAAGGCCATGAAGGCGATGCCGGGGCGACGTTCGTCACTGGCTCCGATCCGCAAATGATTGCCTGTGCGGCAGCTTCCAAGGAACTCTTCGACAAGGTTGAAGCCTTCTGGCGCCAGGGCGTAACCGGGGTCGAACTGTATCGCTACGCCAGCGATCAGGCCGAGGCCATGGGCTGGAAGTTGAACCTGGACATCAAGGGCCATCGGGTCAGCGATTTTCCTCACGCGATTTATCGTGGCGGCAATCTCGGGGACTTCGATCAGGCGCCGAATGCCGGTGTGTGGATTCTGGAAATCCAGATCGAACACCCTGAGCTTCCGTATGGCGCGTTTTATGAAGACCTGTTGATCTGATTCACGGGCACAGGACTGCAGGCGGCGCTATGAAGCGCTGATGTCCTCGTTAAAAATGCCAATCAAGGCGTGCCGTTGCGCCCGTGCAAGCGGTAGCCGGGGCGCAGGTTCAAGCGCTCGTAATAAGCGCTCACCGCCGGCAGGTGCGGATGCTCCAGCGGCGTCTCGAACCAGCGATTGACCGACAGGCCAATAGGAATGTCGGCGAGGGAAAACTGCTCGCCGCTGACGTAGGCTCCGGTCTTTTGCAGCTGTCGGTCGAGGATCTCCATGTGCCTTGCCCACTCCCGGCAACCGGCTGCAAGTGCGGCGCTGTCCTGGTGGGCAGGTGATTTGCGTACCAGCGACATGAACGCGTAGGACCAGGATTTGTTCAGTTCCGAAGCCTGCCAGTCGATCCATTGATCCACCCGCGCGCGGGCGCGTGCCTCGCTCGGGTAAAGGTGTGCGCCCTGGTATCGGGACGCCAGATAGCGAATGATCGAGTTCGATTCCCACAGCGTGAAATCATCGTCCTGAATGACCGGCACCATCGCGCAGGGATTGAGTGCGAGGAACGCCGGCGTCGACGTCGATTGAAAACTGCTGCCCCAATCCTCGCGATCGAAGCAAAGGTTCAGTTCGGCACAGGTCCACAGCACTTTGCGCACATTGATCGATGAAGCTTTGCCCAGAATTCGCAGCATTGGATTTTCATCTCCGGTTGTCGTCGGGCGTAAAGAAATAGCACAACGCAAAGCAGAAGGCCCGCACGGGGCGGGCCTTGTTTGTTCAGCTCGCTGACTTCAGAGACTGCCCGCCAGCTTCCCGGTCATCAAGCGCCGGCGATAAGCACTGTCACGACTGGCCAGCCAGAAATACAGCGGCGACGTCACCAGCAACCCCACCAGCCAGGAAAGGTCCGCGCCGTTGATGTGCGCCGACACCGGGCCGACATACAGTGGCGTGTTCATGAACGGAATCTGCACCACGATGCCGATCGCATACGCCAGCAAGGCTTGCGGGTTGTAGCGGCCATAGATGCCGCCGTCGACCTTGAAGATCGAGTCGATGTCGTACTGACCTTTATGGATGGCGTAGAAGTCGATCAGGTTGATCGCCGTCCACGGCACCAGCACGACCAGCAGCACCAGCACCATGTCGACGAAGTGGCCGATGAAGTCCGACGACGCACCCACGGCCGTGAAGCAGCAGGCCAGCAGAACGATCAGCGAAATCACCGCACGGCTCTTCGCGGTCGGAATCCAGCGGTAAGCAAAGGTCTGCACCAGGGTAATCAGCGACAGCACCGCGCCGTACAAGTTGAGGGCGTTGTGGCTGATCACGCTGAGCAGAAACAGCACCAGCATCAACGGGCCGATGGCGCCGGTGGCGAGTTTCACGGCGTCCATGGTGTCCATTCCCACCGGTGTGGCCAGTACGGCGACCGCACCGAAGATGAATGACAGGCTGGAGCCCAGCGCGGAACCGAGGTAAGTGGTCCAGAATGTCGCAGCCACCGGTACATTCGCCGGCAGATAGCGCGAGTAGTCCGACACGTACGGCGCAAACGCGATCTGCCACAACGCTGCCAGCGATACGGTGGCAAGCCAGCCCGAGAGATTGAAACTGCCACGGGTGAGGAAGTCAGCCGTCTGCACATGCGTCAGGATGTAGCCGAAGCCGATCACGATGCCGATTCCCAGCACCCAGGTGCCGATGCGATTGAGCACATGGATGAACCGGTAACCGATGATCCCGATGATTCCCGACCCCAGCGCACCGATGACGATACCTACCGGCACCGGCACGCTGTCGACCACGCCATGCAGGGACTTGCCGGCCAGCACGATGTTGGAGGCAAAAAAACCGATGTACATGACGCCGGCAATCAACACCACCAGCAGTGCACCGAGGGAGCCGAATTGCGCGCGGCTCTGGATCATCTGCGGAATGCCCATCTGCGGGCCCTGCGCCGAGTGCAGCGCCATCAGCACACCGCCGACCAGATGGCCGACCAGAATGGCGACGATGCCCCACACCAGATTCAGGTGAAACAGCTGTACACCGAGGGCGCCGGTGACGATGGGCAACGGCGCGATGTTGCCGCCGAACCAGAGGGTGAACAGATCCCGAACCTTTCCGTGGCGATCTTCGGGCGGCACATAGCCGATCGTGTGTTTCTCAATGAGCGGTGCGGACGTTGTTGCAGAGGTGGCCATGACGAACTCCAAGGCAAGGACGAGTACGTGGACGTACTTCAGTGAGCGCCGGCACGGACGGCGCATTTCTTGTTGGGGTTGATCATGGGCAATGCCCGGAGAGAGATAAATTAGTTGTTTTGTTGCTTCAGGCGTTAAAAAAACGAGGCTCTGCGGTCAGGTGAAAACGCTCTGTTTCGGGTGTTTCAGCGCCATGAACGACAGCGCAGCTGATCTCCATCGGAGCAGCTGTCTGTCGGTGATATTGCGGCTCGGCTGCGGATAGGGATCCTGCACCCGGTCCGGTATTTTCAGAGACGAATCGAAGTCAGCATCCGTTGCAGCATCTGGTCGCAAGCCTTGAGTTGATCGAGGCTGACGAACTCGTCCGGCTTGTGGCCCTGGTCCATGCTGCCGGGCCCGCACACCACCGTGGGAATGCCCACCGCGTTGAACAGTCCGCCTTCAGTGCCGAATGCCACCGTGCCGAAATCTTCCGAGCCACAGAACGCCGCGATCAATTCGGCGGCCTGGCTTGTGGCATCGGTGGCAAGGCCCGGATAGGCAGACAATTCGCTGAAACGGATATCGCTCTGCGCGCTGACGGCCCGCATGCGCGGCAGCATTTGCTGTTCGGCATAGACCTTGAGCTGCTGCGCGACGACCGCCGGATCCTGCGAGGGCAGGGCGCGAATTTCGAAGTCGAAACGGCAATCGGCGGGGACGATGTTCAACGCCTTGCCGCCAGTGATCACGCCGGTCTGCACCGTGGAATACGGCGGGTCGAAACGCGGGTCGAGGTGTTTAGCCTTGAGCTGCCGGCCGATGCGTCCCAGCTCACCGATCAGTTCGGCGGCGCACTCGATGGCGTTGACCCCGAGCGGCGCGTAGGCCGAGTGACAGGCGTGACCCTGGACGTCGCAGCGCATCGCCAGTTTGCCTTTGTGTCCGAGCACCGGTCTGAGTTCGGTCGGCTCGCCGATGATGCACAGCAGCGGTTTGACCGGACGTTGTGCGAGCACCTTGAGCAGCGAGCGCACGCCGAGGCAGCCGACTTCTTCGTCATAGGACAGGGCTATGTGTACCGGCCTGCGCAATGGCGCTTCGATCAACGACGGCACCAGGGCGAGCACGCACGCGATGTAGCCTTTCATGTCCGCCGTGCCACGACCGTACAGCTTGCCGTCACGCTCGCTGAGTTCGAACGGCGGCACCGTCCATGGCTGGCCATCGACGGGCACCACATCGGTATGTCCCGACAGCACGATGCCTGGCTGATCGCCCGGGCCGATCGTGGCGAACAGGTTGGCCTTGCTGCGTTCATCGTTGTAGATCAACTCGCACGGCACATCGAAACCTTCGAGGTAATCGCGCACGAAATCGATCAGTTGCAGGTTGGACTCGCGGCTGGTGGTGTCGAACCCCACCAGCGTCCTGAGCAATGCGACGCTGTCGCTCATCGGTCGTCTCCGGCAACTCCATAACCCGGCGCCCTGGCCGGATCGAGGGCGCGGTCGATGTAGTCCTGCAGCTGCGGGCGATAGGCGTCCCACAGTTTTTGCAGTTGGCCGATCGGGTCTTCATCGGCCCAGTCCACCCGCAGGTTGACGATCGGCCAGGTCAGCTCGCCGACCACGACCACGGCTGCCGAATGCACCGGACCCGCTTCACCGCCCAAGGCCTGGGCGGCGTGCAGGGCCTTGAGCAGGCGGTCGGCCAATTGGCCTTCGCCTTCCTCGAACGTGCTGACCATGGCTTCGATCACCGAGCGTCCTGCAAGCATGTTGCCCGCCGCCACGCATTGCTCACCGGACACTGCGTTGTGTACCCCGAGGGTTTGCGTACCGCTGAAATGTGCAGTCTGGCCGAGGTGGTTGATCGCGGTGATCTGTCGGTACTGACTGTAGCCGTTGCGGGTCAGCACCTTGTCCAGCGCTGCCTCGGGCGCCAGGCCTTGTTCCATCAGGGCGAGCACTTCCGGGCCGAGCGAGGGCAGGGTGATGTTCTGGCTCGACACTGCGCCGACACCCGGCAACAGCCACGGGCAGCGGGCGCCGACGGCGATGCTGGAGGAACTGATGGCGATGCCGAACTGACCGGTTTCGGGGCAGCGGGCGGCGATGGAAAATGTCATGTGTGGCCTCCTTTCGCTAAGGTCGAATTACTCGGGAATCACCGCAACCACATCAATCTCCATCAGCCATTGCGGCTGTCCCAGGGCCGACACCACCAGCCCGGTGGAGATCGGGAACACGCCCTTCAGCCATTTGCCGACCTCCTGATACACCGGCTCGCGATAGCGCGGGTCGATCAGGTAAGTGGTGGTCTTGACGATATGGCTCAAGTCGCTGCCGGCCTCTTCGAGCAATTGTTTGACGTTGCGCATGGCTTGTTCGGCCTGGGCCCGTGGATCGCCGAGGCCGATCAGGTTTCCGTCGAAATCGGTACCGACCTGACCACGGACATACACGGTGTTGCCGGCGCGCACGGCCTGGCACAGGTCGTTGTCCAGGGTCTGGTTCGGGTAGGTGTCCTTGGTGTTGAACATGCGAATGCGGGTGTGGGTTGGCTGACTCATGTGTAGCTCCTGACGAAATCGGACCCGGCGCGACGGGCGCCGGTAATGAAAAGGGAAATCAAGCGTCGACGGTGTCGGCGGCTTTGTTGTGCAGTGCGGCTTCGCGTTGCTCGGCGTCGCGATAGGCCAGGTATTTGCGCTGGGTGGCGATGTGGTCGGCTACATGTTTGGCGTCGTGCCACACGCCCCAGATGAATGACGAACCCCGTCGTGACTGCCACGGCAGGCCGAGGAAATACACACCGGCTTCGCTGGACACACCGCGCTGGTGCTGTGGCTTGCCGTTGTCATCGAATGCCGCGACTTTCAGCCACGAATAGTCCACTGCAAAACCGGTGGCCCAGATGATCGAGGTGATGCCGGCGGCGGCCAGATCGAGACTGGTAAGCGGGTTTTTCACGCATTCAGGGTCCGGATAGGTTTCCCGGGCCTCCGGTTCCAGCGGCAGATCAAGACCATTGCGTTCGATGTAGGCATCGGCAGCGTCCAGCAGCGCGAGGTAGTTCTCGTCGCCACGCTTGAGGTTGTCGCGCAGGTCCTGTTTGAAGGTCACCACGCCGTCGTTGAACGAATCGGTGACGCCGACCAGCGTCATGCCGCGATGGGCCAGACCACGGAAATCAATGGTGCGGCCACCGTGGGCGCCGCTGACCGCAATGGTCACGTGCTCGCGGCCGGGCTTCATCGCAGCCTGATCCCACTCGCCGAGTACGCCGAGCCACCAGCAGAAATCGCGATTGCGATAGGCGCGGGGAGGGCGATCATGGGCGCCGACCGAGAGGTAAACCTGCTTGCCCGAACGCTGCAATTCATCGGCGATCTGCACGCCCGACGAACCGGCGCCCACCACCAGCACCGCGCCGACCGGCAGTTGCTGCGGGTTACGGTAATCGGCCGAGTGAATCTGCAGCAGGCGTTCATCCTTAGGTGCAATGGCCGGGATCACCGGGCGCTGGAACGGGCCGGTAGCGGCGACGACCCGAGCGGCTTCAATCACACCTTCGGAGGTCTCGACGGTGAAGCCTGGACGCCCGACATTGCGCACTACACTTTTCACCTCGACGCCGGTGCGGATCGGCGCATTGAATTTTTTCGCGTAGGCCTCGAAGTAGTCGGCGACGCGCTCCTTGTGGGCGAAACCATCTGGATCGACGTCATCGAATTCCATCCCCGGAAAGCGGTCGTGCCACGCCGGACCGTTGGCCACCAGCGAATCCCAGCGCCCGGTGCGCCAACGTTCGGCGATGCGGCTGCGCTCCAGCACCAGGTGCGGCACACCGAGTTTGCTCAGGTGTTCACTCATGGCCACACCCGCTTGACCGGCGCCGACAACAAGCGTGTCTGTTTTTATTATTTCAGTGGTCATCTCTGATCCCTTCTCACGAGGCGTTGGATTCAGGCCGTGGTCGACCTGTTCTCTGTGCTTGGGATCAGACTAGGGAGGGGGTTGTTCTCGGTAAAATATTATTAAGCTGGCATGTGAAGATAAAAACGTGATGCAGAGACGTGAAAGCCCCGTAAATGTGGGGTCTCGCCAAGGCAACGGAATACGGGACAACGATAAAAAAGGGCCGCCGACAGGGTTGTCGGCGACCCTTTTTCACGCGTGCTCAGCTCACATCGAACTCAGCGATCGAGAAACGCCAGCAGGTCTTCATTCAATTGCTGTGCATGGGTGACCGCGAAGCCATGTGGCGCGCCTGCGTAGACTTTCAGTTCGGCGCCCTTGATTTGCGCGGCGGCGCGTTTGCCGGTGGTTTCGAACGGCACGATCTGGTCGCCGTCGCCATGGATCACCAGGGTCGGCACATCGATTTTCGCCATGTCCGGGCGGAAGTCGGTTTCCGAGAAAGCGGTGACGCAATCCAGCGTGCCTTTCAGCGACGCCAGCAGGGCGATGTTCAGGGTTTGCGTCAGTACGCCATCGGAGACTTTCTGACCCTGGTTGGTGCCGTAGAACGGCGCGGCGAAGTCGGCGATGAACTGTGCACGATCCTTGAGCAGGCCGGCCTTGATCCCGTCGAACACCGATTTGTCGACGCCTTCGGCAAAGTCCGGCTTCTTGCCGAACAGCGGCGTCACCGCGCCCAGCAACACCAGCCCGGCAACGCGCTCGCTGCCATGGCGCGCAATGTAGCGGCTGACATCGCCACCACCCATGGAAAAACCGACCAGAGTCACGTCACGCAGATCCAGGTGTTCGATCAACTGCGCGATGTCGTCGGCGAAGGTGTCGTAGTCATAACCGGTCCACGGTTGATCCGAGCGTCCGAATCCACGACGGTCGAAGGCGATGGTGCGATAGCCGCGGCTGCTCAGGTACTCCATCTGGTATTCCCACATGTCCGCGTCGAGTGGCCAGCCGTGGCTGAACAGCACAGGTTTGCCGCTGCCCCAGTCCTTGTAATAGATCCGGGTGCCGTCTTGGGTGGTGAAAGTGCTCATGAAAACTCCTTGGGTCTGGGCGAATGCCGTGATGGCGACGATCACTATCGCGGCAAACGGCATCGAGCACTTGTACGCAAGTGCTAAGTTCAGGGCGGACCGCGTTATCGGTTTTCCGGCGCGAGTTGTAAGATGCAACCGCATCGAGTCTGCTGTTTGTCGGAGATACCTCAAATGAAACGCAAGAGTCTTGCGGGCAATGCCTGCCCGGTGGCCCGCACGCTTGATCTGATCGGCGACTGGTGGTCGTTGCTGATTATCCGTGACGCGCTGGAAGGCATTCGTCGTTTCAGCGATTTCGAGAAAAGTCTGGAAATCGCCAAGAACATGCTGAGCGTTCGTCTCAAGGGTCTGGTGGAGCGCGATATCCTGCGTCTGGAACCGGCATCCGACGGCAGCGCCTACAAGGAATACGTGCTGACGGAGAAAGGGCGGGCCCTGCAAACCGTGATCGTCGCGTTGTCGCAGTGGGGCGGGGAGTTCATGTACGCGCCGGGCGAGCCGGGTTCCGTCATGGTCGATGCGCAAAAGCGTCAGCCGCTGCGCAGGCTGCAACTGCTGGCCGCCGATGGCCGCGAGCTTGCGCCGGAAGATGTGGCGACGAAACGGGCGGTCGAGCACTGAGATGAAGTGAGTCGGGTCTGTCGGAAATTTCGCCCTGAGGAGCGTTCTCTGATCCGGTTACCGGTTTTCCTCGGCCAGTCTGAGAAACATCCCGCATCTCTGTCGGAGTCGGACGATTTCACCGGGGCCGCTCGTTGGCAACAATATTTCGGTGAATTGATAAATTGACGCCAGAATAGTGGCTCATTAACATCGCGCCATTATTCTGATATCACTTTCCGTCTCGAGGGATCGAACATGTCCTCACCCGCCCTCGTGGCGAGGTTGTGCCTGGCTTTGCTGTGCCTTTCTCCGCTTGATGCTGTATTCGCTGCACCCACCCCCGGTGACACCGACCTGATCCGCGACCGCCAGAACCGCCTGCTCGAAGAGCAGCAGCGGCGTCTCGAAGAACTGAAAAACCTGCCCGGCAAGGAAGCCCCACCGGTTAAACCGACAGCGCCGGCCGATACGCGTTGCTTCCCGATCAAGGACATCGAACTCAAGGGTGCCGACAGCCTGTCGGAACGTGACAAGACTCGCCTGCTCAAGCCTTACATCGGCCAGTGCCTGGGCGTGCCGCAGCTCAACGAACTACTGAAAGTCATCACCGACCATTACATCGAAAAAGGGCTGGTGACCAGTCGCGCTTATCTGCCGCAACAGGATCTGTCCGGTGGCCACCTGAAAGTATTGGTAGTCGAAGGCCGGCTCGAAGGCCTGAAGGGCGCCGAGAACAGCAAGCTGTCGGAGCGTGAACTGGCCATGGCCTTTCCCGGCAAAACCGGTGAGCTGGTCAACCTGCGCGAGATCGAGCAGATGGTCGATCAGCTCAACCGCCTGCCGTCCAACCAGGCGAAGATGGAATTGTCGCCGGGCAAGAACGTTGGCGGCAGCGAAGTGCTGGTCAACAACACGCCGCAAAAGCCCTGGCGTGTCGGCCTGTCGCGCAGTAACGACGGCCAGCGCAGCACCGGCGAGCAACAGTGGGGCACCACGTTCGACTGGGACAGCCCGTTGGGCCTGGCCGATCAGTTGAGCCTGCGCGGCGGTCACGATGCGATGACCGACCATCAGCACACCTCCAATAACGCCATGCTCAGCTACAACCTGCCGTGGGGCTGGTGGAACTTCAGCTACACCTACAGCCAGAGCGAATACCGCTCGCAGATCGCGGCCAACGGCTACAACTTCAAGCAGACCGGCGACAGCGAGAACCACCAGTTTCGCGCCGAGCGGGTCATTCATCGCGATTCGGTGAGCAAGACCTCCCTCAGCACCGGGCTGTCCTACCTGCGCAGCAACAACTTCATCGAAGACAGCAAACTGCGCCTGAGCAGCAACCGCATCAGCGAAGCGCAGTTCGGCTTCAACCATGGACGTCGTGTCGGCAGTGCTTTCGTCAACTTCGACGCCGGCATGCAACAGGGCATTGGCGCATTCGACGCCCAGGGCAGCCATGATCCGGGGCCGGGCGAACCGGATGCGCGCTATCGCAAATACACCGCGACCCTGAGTTATCTGCAGCCTTTCAAGCTGTGGGGCGAGTCGCTCACCTTCAGCAGCCTGATGACCGGCCAGCGCAGCGAAGACGTGCTGTTCAGCCCGCAGCGCACGAGCCTCGGCGGACTTTCTTCGATCCGCGGTTACAAGGATCAGTCGCTGTCCGGCGACAGCGGCGGCTACTGGCGCAACGACCTGCGCTGGGCACGCCCGGTGACCGCCGAATGGCTGCGCCCGGTGTTCGCCGAATATGGCACCAGCGTTGGTTACGATCAGGGCGTGATTCGTAATGATCGCTACAACGGCGACCAGCACGGGCGCATGTCGAGCAATTCGCTGGAGCTGTTTGCCCGCGGTGAACACGTCGCCGCGACCGTGACCTTCGCCCATTCCCTGGAGCGACCGGCTGCGCTGACCGAGCGCGAGGCGCCGATCTATTTCCGTCTGGATTTCTTTCTTTAATTTTTTGCCCGCCCCGAGATTCTGATATGGACTTCCGTCACCTGGCCTTTCTGGCCAGGCAGCCTTCTGCTGCCGTAAAAAACCGCGAACACTTCTGGGGCATGCCAAAACGCGGCCTGGCATTCCTGCTGGCCAACGTCATGTTCTGGCAGCCGATGTGGGCGCAGGCGGACGGTATTGTCGTCAGCGCTCCCGGCACCACGCTCGACCGGGCAGGTAATGGCGTGCCCATCGTCAATATCGCCGCGCCCAACGGCGCGGGGCTGTCGCACAACCAGTTCCACGATTACAACGTGGATCCGCAGGGCGTCATCCTCAACAACGCCACGAGTCGCACTCAGCTGACGCAGATGGGCGGGATCATTCTCGGCAACCCGAATCTGCGTGGCACGGCGGCACAGACGATCCTCAACGAAGTCAACGGCGGCAGTCCGAGCCAGTTACGCGGCTACACCGAAGTGGCGGGGCAGTCCGCTCGTGTGATCGTGGCCAACCCGTATGGCATCAGTTGCAACGGGTGTGGCTTCATCAACACGCCACGTGTGACCCTGACCACCGGCAAGCCGGTGCTGGATGCCGCGGGTCGACTGGATCGTTTTCAGGTCGATCAGGGCAGTGTTTCCATTGACGGCAAAGGTCTGGATGCCAGCGCCGTCGACAGCTTTGAAATCATCACCCGCAGTGCGCAGATCAACGCGCAGATTCACGCCCAACGGCTGAACATCACCACCGGCCGCAACGATGTAAACGCCGAAACGCTCAACGCTACCGCGCGGGCCGACGACGGCAGTGCCAAGCCGCAACTGGCCATCGACTCCTCGGCGCTCGGCGGGATGTACGCCGGGGCGATCAGACTGGTGGGTACCGAGGCCGGTGTCGGCGTGAAGCTGGCGGGCGAGCTGGCAGCCAGTGCCGGGGATATCCAGATCGATGCCAATGGGCAACTGACGCTGGCCAAGGTCACCGCCAGCAACGCGGTCGACATCAAGGCCAACAGTCTTGAAGCCCAGCAGGCGGTTTACGCCGGTACGCAACTCGCGGTGCAGACTGCGCAGGATCTGGTGAGCCAGCAGAGCCTCGCCGCGCGCGACGCCGTGCGCCTCACCAGCGGCGGCACGCTGACCAACGCCGGCGTGATCGAAGCCGGGGTGAACGCGGACAACAGCCGTAACGGCAATGGTGACGTTGCCATCAACAGCGGCGCGGTGAGCAACCGTGGCAGCCTGTTGGCCAGTCGCTCCCTGAGCGTCAGTGCCGCAGGTTCGCTCGACAACCAGAACGGTATCGTCCAGGCCAAAACCGTCGCGCTGGGCGCCACTCGGCTGGTCAACCAAGGGACTGATGCACGGATTTACGGCGAAACCAGTCTGGCCTTCAACGTACCGGCAATCGTCAACCTAAGCGGTTTGATCCGCTTCGCCGACGGCCAGGCGGCAACGCTCTCCGTCGACAGTCTGGACAACCGCAAGGGTCGTATCGAAATCGCCGGCGGCGGTTTGGAACTCAATACTCGGGCGCTGCAAAACGACGACGGCAAAATCATTGCCGGACGTCTGGATATCGATACCCGACAACTCGACAACGCTGGCGGCCTGATTGCTGCCAGCCAGGGCGAAACCAGGGTCGTCGCCCACGAACGTCTGAACAACGGCAAAGGCAAGATCCAGGCAAAGACCGATCTCGTCGTCTCGGGTGCCGAGTTGCTCAATCAGGGCGGCACATTGGCGGCCGACTCGATCCGGATAACCGGCACTCGTCTGGATAACAGCGGCAAAGGGGTCGTCAGTGGCGAAAACGGCAACGTTGACCTGACGCTGGATCAGGACCTCGCCAACCACGATGGCAAGGTTCAGGCCTCCGACCGCTTGAAGGTTGACGCCGGCAGCATCGACAACCGCAATGCCAGCCTGACCGGCAAAACCCTTGAGGTCACCATTCGCGGCAAACTCGACAATACCCAAGGCACGATTTCATCCGATGACAGCGTGCTGACCAGCGAAGACCTGGACAACACTCAGGGCCTGATTCAGGGCAACACGGCCCTGAACCTGACCGCACGCGACCTGGGCAACTCCAGCGGCCAACTGCTCGGCGGTGTTGTCGATGCAACGCTGACCAATCTCACCCGCAACGACAAAGGCGCGATCAGCGCCGAAACCGGCAAGCTCACGCTGCTGGTCAACAAGCACCTGAACAATGCCTTGGGTCGATTGCAGGCCAGCCAGGGTGATGTGGATGTCCACGCGGGCAGCCTCGACAACCGCAATGGTGTGCTGGCCGCGCAACAATTGCTGCTGGTTGCACGCAACGGTCATATCGACAACCGTGGCGGGCGGGGCATTGGCGACCGCCTCGACGTTCAAGCCGTCAGCCTCGATAACGGCGAGGGTGGCCTGCTGGCGGCGGGTGTCGATGGTGCCCGGTTGATTCTCAAACAAACCGCCGGCGGACAGTCGCAACTGCTCAATCAAAAGGGCCGCATCCAGAGCGACGCCGACCTGCACATCGAAAGCGACACGGTCGACAACAGTGCCGGTGTCCTGCTCGGTAAAACCATCGAAGTCACCGCAACACAGCTGAACAACAGCGACAAGGGCGGCATCGTCGGCACGGGCGGTGACATTGCGCTGAACATCGCCGGTGTCTTCAAAAACGTCACGGGTGTAGTCGACGCCGGTGAGCAACATCTGCTGCTCGAGCAACTGGTCGAACTCGACAACCGCGGCGGCACATTGCGCGGCAAACGTCTGGACATCGCCAGTACGTCCATCGACAACCGCAATGCGGGCCAGATCATTGCCGGCAGCGATGGCTTGAAAATCGTCGGCAACACCCTGCTGAACCAGCAGGGTGCCATCCTCGCCAATGGCAGCCACGCAGAACTGGCGCTGGGCACCGGCAGCCTGCAGAACCAGGGCGGTACGCTACAGGCCGACACCCTGAACATCACCAGCACCGACCTCGACAACAGCGCAGTCGATGGCAAGGCCGGATTGATCTCAAGTCTGCTCGGCGACCTGAAACTGACGGTGACACGCCTGACCAACCATGCCGGCAAGCTCTTCGGCAAAGATCAGGTCATTTTTGATGGCTCCAGTCTGGATAACGCGGGCGGAGAAATCAGCGGCAATCGACTGGCATTCGAAGCGGACAGCCAGGTACTCAATCAGGGAGGACTGATCGAATCGGCAACGGATCTGAAGCTCACCAGCGGCCAATTGAACAACAGCGCCGGCGGGCAGATCCGAGCACTGGGCGGCGCTTCCAGCCAGATCAAACTGACCGGCAACCTGAACAACCAGAACGGCGTCATCGAGATCGGCAGCGAGAATCTGGAACTGGCCGGGGCCCAGCTCAACAACCTCAGCGGCAGCGTTCGTCATGCTGCGAAAGGGCTGTTCGATCTGGACCTGACCAACCTGACCGGCTCTCAAGGCAGCCTGACCGGTCTGGGCAACGGCGTCTGGGATGTCGCGTCGGTCAATGGCGTGGGCACCTGGCAACTGAACGGTGGCCTGACCTATACCAGCGCGCAGGACTTGAACCTCAATGTCGGGGATCGCATCGCCAGTGCTTCGGCGCTCAAACTCAACGTCGCCAGTCTGAATAACGCCGGTGAACTGGCTACTGACGGCGACCTGACGCTGAACCTCGGCGGCAACCTGATCAACAGTGGACGCGTGTCCGCCAGACAGAAACTCGTGATCGGTGCCAACGACCTGATTCAGCGCGACGGCCGCCTGGTCAGCGGTGGCGACACCGAGCTGACGCTGCGCGGCACGCTCGACAACCTGGGTCGACTGATTGCCAACCAGAACCTCACGGTCTCCGCTGCGCGGATCGACAACAAAGGTACGCTCGGCTCGCAAGGCAACCTGCTGTTCAACGCCAACAATGGCGTCAGCAACGGTCCCGACACGCTGCTGTTCAGCGGCGGCACGATGGAGCTGCACGGCAACAGCCTGAGCAACTTCTATGGCGATATCTACAGTCGCGGCAAGCTGACGTTCGACGCCGTGGGCGGAGGACGGGCGGCGTCGTTCAGCAACTTGTCGGGCACCCTCGAAGGTGAAGGTGACATCGACATCAATGCCGTTTCGTTTGAAAACGCCAAAGCCGAATTCGAAATCGCTTCGGGGCCATCGTCCGGCAGTCTGAGCTGGATATGCGCCCAGCATTGCGACGGCGGTGATGGCTGGAAACGCGGCTATATCACGATTACCACGGAATTCAGCGACAAGGTCCTGAAAGACTCGCGGGCGGCCCGGTTTGTCGCCGGCAAGAACCTCACTCTTCATGCCAGTAACGTCGAGAACCGCTACAGCCTGCTGGCAGCGAACGGTGATCTGTCCGTGACGGCCGACAGCCTGCTGAACCAGGGCGCAATGTCGCGCTCCGGCCAGCGGATAGTGAAGATCGGCACTCCGGCGCACATCGACAATAGCCTCTGGGACCAGATGGAATTCATCGACATCCCGGCGTTCAACGCAGCGACCGCGGCGGGCCACTTCGATGAGGCACGTTTCAACGAGTTGGTCAGTCGTTCGAGCGATGAGCGATTTTTGCAGACAAGTGATGTCACCACGACCGGAGACACCCCCGACAAAATTTATTCGTCGGTGCTACAGGCCGGCGGCAAAGTCAAACTGGACGTCGCTCACAGCATCCAGAACGGCACCCTTTACGAAAACACCTACGACCAGTTGACCGGCAAGCTGTCCAGCGACCAGACAACCGCCGTCGGCGGCGTCACCATCAACCTGGGCAAACACAGCACCGACGCCAGCGCCCAGGCGCCGAAAGACGTCACCCGGATCGAGCGCGTCGACGCCGATGGTGTGAAGCAGATCAGCTTCGTGCCGGTCGATTTCAAGGGCGTACCGTTTGCCGCAGTCGATCCGACGGCTTCCTCGACGTTCCGTCTGCCGAAAGGCCCTTACGGCCTGTTCGTGCAGAGCTCGAATCCGCAGAGCCATTACCTGATCGAAACCAACCCGGAGCTGACCCAGTCCGCGCCGTTCATGAGTTCCGATTACCTGCTGGGCAAACTCAGCTTCAGCGCCGATGAAGCGGCCCGGCGCCTCGGCGACGGCCGCTACGAGACACGACTAATCAGCGATGCGGTGATGGCCCAGACCGGCCAGCGCTTTCTTGCCGGTGGTCTGAACAACGACTACGAGCAGTTCCGTTATCTGATGTCCGTGGGCGTGAGCCTGACGTCCGAGCAGGTGGCGGCACTGACCCACGACATCGTGTGGATGGAAGAGCGCATCGTCGACGGCCAGAAAGTGCTGGTGCCGGTGCTCTATCTGGCCCAGGCCGAATCCCGCAACGTGCGTGGCGGCAGTCTGCTTCAAGGGCGCGACCTGGAGCTGATCGCGGGCAATGATCTGGTCAACGTCGGCACGTTGCAGGCGACCAAGGATCTGTCTGTCGACGTCAAAGGCAGCCTCTATCAGGGCGGCCTGGTCGAAGCCAACGAGCGCATCACGCTGATGGCCACCGACAGCATCCGCAATGCGCTGGCCGGTGAGATTCGCGGCAATCAGGTCAGCCTTACCAGCCTCAAGGGCGATATCGTCAACGATCGCACCGCCGTCGCCGTACGCGACGGTCACGGCATGCGCACCCTGGTGGACGACGGCGGCAACATCAGCGCTCGCGACACGCTGACCATCAAGTCGGGCAATGACCTCGTCAACGCCTCGTCCATCAGCAGCGGCGGCGACGCCACCCTGAGCGCCACCCGCGACATCAACCTGCTGGCGACGCGCAACGAAAGCGAACTGCACGAATCGTTCGAGGGCGGTCACCGCTCGGTCATCACCACTACCGTGGAAAACCTCGGTTCCAGTGTGAAAAGCGGCGGTAACCTCAAGCTCGACGCCGGTCGCGATCTCAACGTCGTGGCCAGCGCCGCCGAGGCCAAGGGTAACCTGACCGCCGACGCGAAACGCGATATCTACCTGTCCTCGGCGGGTGACGAACACAACGTTGAAACCCACAGCAAGGACGGCAAGAAACGCGTCCACGAAGAAGACAACCACACCGTCCAGAAAGCTGCCGAGTTCATCGCCGGTGGCGACGTCAAGACCAACTCCGGTCGTGACACGACGCTGGTGGCGAGCAAGATCAGCGCAGGCAACGAAGCCTATCTCTATGCCGGAAAAGACCTGAACCTGCTCGCTGCGCAGAACAAGGACTACACCCTCTACGACATGAAAGAAAAGGGTGGCTTCGGCAATCTCAAGCTCAAGCGCGACGAAGTCACCCAGATCACCCATGTCGGCACCGAGATCAAGACCGGCGGCAACCTCTCGCTGGTCAGCAAGGGCGACCAGACCTATCAGGTGGCCAAACTCGACAGCGGCAAGGACATCACGCTGGACAGCGGCGGCTCCATCACCTTTCAAGGGGTGAAGGACCTGCATGACGAGAGCCACACCAAAACCAACAACAACGCCGCGTGGGTATCAGCCAAAGGCCGCGGCAACACCGACGAAACCCTTCGCCAGACCCAGATGATTGCCAAAGGCAACATCGTGTTGAAGGCGGTTGATGGGCTGAAGATTGATATCAAGGATGTGAACCAGCAAACCGTCGGCCAGACCATTGATGCGATGGTCAAGGCGGATCCGCAGTTGGCGTGGTTGAAGGATGCTGAAGCGCGTGGGGATGTTGATTGGCGGTTGGTGAAGGAGATTCACGAGTCGTTCAAATATGACAACTCGGGGGTCGGGCCGGCGGCACAAATCGCCATTGCGATCATGATGTCATTTGTCATGGGGCCAGGTGGGTTGGCGTTGGTGAGCGGAGGCGCCACTGGTGCAATTGCCACCAGTCTGGCAACCACGGCTGTGACCAGCACCATCAGCAACAAGGGCAATCTGGGGGAAGCGTTCAAGGAAACTTTCAGCGCCGACAGTCTCAAGAACGCCGCTATTGCCGGTATTACGGCGGGCGTGCTCGATTACGGGGACAAGCACTGGTTTGACGCAGCCGCGGGAGGCGTCAAGAACGCGAACATTCTCACCAGTTCCAACTTTACCGATGTTGCGATTCGGACGACGGGGCGAGCAGTCGTAACCAGTGGCATCTCCACCGTTATCGGTGGTGGCAGCTTCGGCAGCAACTTCGGTTCTGCGCTCGTGGGAGAGGCCGGCACCGTCGGGATGGCGACCGGGTTTAATTGGGTCGGTGACAACACCATCAAATTTCCGGAAGGCGGTGTTGTAAAAGTCGTAGCGCATGCGCTGATGGGGGGAGCGATTTCCCAAGCGCTGGGAGGGGATTTTGCCACCGGGGCGGCGGCTGCTGGTTTGAATGAAGCGGCAATGAATGTTTTCGCTGGCTGGGCAGGTGATAACAAAGATTTGCATCAAATGCTTTCGCAACTGACAGGTCTGGTTGGCGCGGCAGCGGTGGGTGGTGATCTGCAACTGGGTGCGAGCATTGCCGGGAATGCTACGACCTACAATCACGACTTTCACATGCCGCCGGGGTTGACGGAGTATGCCAACGCATCCACGACCTTGACGGAGTACATGCAAAGCATAGGGGCATCAGCAGAAGAAATTGCTCAAGTACAACGAGCACTTGGTGAAGGGCAAGGCTTTGAGGGTGGGCAGCCTGCGACCGAGTTCGTCAAGGCGTGGGGGCAGTTCATGGCAGGGGAACTGTCTTTTTTAGGGCTGGCTGCCATAATAAGTCGAGTAAGTTCGGGATCTGCGAAAAGCGTCATTGGTGCAAAAGGTGGAGCTGCTAGCTCCGGCGCTGAAAATGCGGCCTTGTATCCAAAGCTGAAGGATCAACTGATACAAGAAAACCTGAGCAATATTGCCGCTCAGGACTCAAGATTAGCTGCGGCTGTGAACGGCAGTGGAACGAAAAATCCGAACTTCTCTATAGGTCAAGGTACATCTTCCGAAGCTAATCAGTTGGGTAAAACCTGGGTTGGAGATGGTGCGACAAAAACAAGTGATGGGCTTGGTTTGATTAGCGCAGACGGCACTCGTGTATATAGGCCGCCAACACCCAAAGATTCATCTTTTGCAACGACAGGCGTGCAGGCCAATTTTGAAAAGTACAACATCAACCCGGTAACAGGTCAACGCGTAAAAGTAAGTAACGGCCATCTGAATGTGGCTGACTAGGAGGAATGATGCATGCTGTTATAAAAAGTATTTCTAATGATTTTTTTGATGTCGAGACCTACGTTCCTGAGAGCGTAGACAACTTTTCTTTAAGTCTTCGTATTCGAATTGGGCTTGATAGTACGCAAGGGGCAGATGATTTTGAGCTTTTCATCTGCACTCCAAAGTGGTTAGAAGAGACAATGTGGGAGCCTCGTTGGGGGAGAGGTCTATTAATTGTTCGAGAATATGATTTTTCGACTATTAATGGATTGATTCATGAGTATGTGAGTCGCTGCGAGGGGGATAGCTGGGAAACTATCGTGATAAAGCTGGGAAAGATATTTGCCTGGGAATTTGATGATTATCAATCCTAATCAATAGAAAAAAGGGGACGGATTTTAATAGCACTTACTTACCAGCTAACCGATTGAGCTGAAAGCAAAAATGAAGAAGGACTGGCCTTGGTCTACGGTGATAGTTGCGAACACACACCAGAAAACCAAGGACACAGCCCACATGGATCGTAGACGCCAAATTCTTCAGCATCAACAGCAACGTTTCCGCCGCCATGCTTATATTAAAAGGGGACGGATTTATTTGATTAAATAAATCTGTCCCCGTGCTACAAGACAGCCGCCGCTGCATTTGGACGAAGAGACAAGGCAGGACAGTCCATCCCATTGAAAGAACTCATATTTTCGCAAGGCGGCAAGGTCATGCAACTGGATCGGAAAGCGATCAACAGTCTTTTGGGGAAAGGTGCGTAAATGGCGAAGTTTTCATGCAAGTGCTCTCATGTGATCGACCTGGTTTCATCTCCCACACGTGAGCAATATTCCCTTGTTCCAAATTCCCGGGTCGTTGAGATAGCCCAGTTGCTTGCAAAGCAACCTCTGGACGACGCTCGGTTTTACGATATGGTCGATAACAATATGAGGGAGGTCATTGAGTGCCCTTGCTGTGGGCGAGTGTGGATACGGCACGCAGAAGGTCAGTCCTATCAAAGCTATCTGCGTGAATCAGATTGACTGCCGCGAGAAAATAGCAGGACGCGGAAAATCGTATTGTTCGTCACGGCAATGGCGACATGCCGGCTGACAGCGCGCTTCTTTCTGCCTGATCCAACAGAGCCATCGTTGCCTTGAATCCTCAAATGAAAACGCCCCGAACATCTCGGGGCGTTTTCATATACCGGGCAGCAGGTTTATCGAAACGCCGGCACCACATGCTTGATAAACAACTCCAGCGACTTCTTCTTCTCCGCATGCGGCAAGCTGTTGTCGCACCAGAAACTGAACTCATCCACCCCCAGTTCCTGGTAGTACTTGATTCGCGGAATGATCTCTTCCGGCGTGCCGATCATGGCGGTCTTGTGCAGGCTTTCCAGCTCAAACTCCGGCCGTCCGGCAAATTTCTCTTCCGGGCTCGGGGCGAGGAAGCCGTTGACCGGGGTTTCCTTGTTGCCGAACCAGGCGTCGAAGGTGCGGTAGAAGCGTGAGATGGCTTTGGCGCCGACCTTCCAGCCTTCCGGGTCGTCCACTGAATGCACGTGGGTGTGACGCAGCACCATCAGTTGTGGGCGCGGTACATCCGGGTTGTTGTCGAGTGCGGTCTGGAATTTGTTTTTCAGGTCGAGGACTTCTTCGTCACCCTTCATCAACGGCGTGACCATCACGTTGCAGCCATTGGCCACGGCGAAGTTGTGCGAGTCCGGGTCGCGGGCGGCAATCCACATTGGCGGGTTGGGTTTCTGGACCGGTTTCGGCACGCTGGTGGAGGTGGGGAACTTCCAGATATCGCCGTTGTGGGCGTAGTCGCCTTGCCACAGGGCGCGCACCACCGGGACCATTTCCCGCAGCGCCTGGCCGCCGGATGACGCGGGCATGCCGCCTGCCATGCGATCGAATTCCACCTGATAGGCGCCACGCGCCAGGCCGACTTCCATCCGGCCGTTGCTGATCACGTCGAGCAGGGCGCATTCACCGGCGACCCGCAGCGGGTGCCAGAACGGCGCGATGATGGTGCCGGCGCCGAGATGAATGGTGGTGGTTTTGGCGGCGAGGTAGGCCAGCAGCGGCATCGGGCTCGGCGAGATGGTGTATTCCATGGCGTGGTGTTCGCCGATCCACACGGTGCTGAAACCGCCGGCCTCGGCCATCAACGTCAGTTCGGTCAGGTCTTCGAACAGTTGACGGTGGCTGACGCTTTCGTCCCAGCGTTCCATGTGTACGAACAGGGAAAATTTCATGACGCTACCTCGAATCTCTTGTGGTCGGCCGGTCGCTCGCCGGCCTGTTCATGTGCAAACGTGTGAGTCAGGCGAAGGCGGGCAGGGCGCCCATCTTGCCGTGGCAGTACACCAGCGGGCCGGTGTCCTGTTGGGGGACGATGAGGTTTTTCACCGCGCCGACCATGATGGCGTGGTCGCCGCCTTCGTATTCGCGCCACAGCTCACATTCGATGATAGCTGTCGCGTTGGCCAGGATCGGGTTGCCCAGTTCGCTCAGCGTCCACTCGATGCCCTGCGCCTTGTCCTTGCCTTTGCGGGCGAACGCGTAGGCTTCGCTCTGCTGTCCGCCGGACAGGACGTGAATGGCAAAGCGTTTGTTCTTGATCAGGACGGGATAGGAGTCGGAGCTGTAGTTGGGGCAGAACAGCACCAGGGCCGGGTCCATCGACAGCGAGCTGAACGCGCTGGCGGTCAGGCCGACGATCTGGCCTTCGTCATCAAGCGTGGTGATGACGGTGACGCCGGACGGGAACGAGCCCATGACTTGTTTGTAGACGGCAGCATCGATCATTGGTCAATCCTCGAGTGCGGTGAAGCGTGTTTTTATTCGTTTGTTGGCCTGATGGTATACCGTAATACATCGATTGCAAGCGCTTTTTTGGTGAAACGATAAACGTGGTGCATTCGTCGGAAACTCAACATTTACGGGCCTTTCGTCTAGCCGTAAAGCCTGGCTATCGGGGAGGATGCCGGATCAGTTGCCGCCGCAAACAGCGGATCAGTCTTGTGAAAATGTTGGAATACCATAATATGGTGTTCATCTGAGGGGCGGCCAGAAACGTCCCCGGTTTGGCTTCATACAACGATAAGAACAGACCCAATCGAGTTCATATATGTCCCAGATGTCCCGGCAAGATCCGTTGATCGAGAATCACACGGTCGACTATGTCCCACTCGCGGAACGCCACGGGAAGGCCCGCGACCTTTTCACCCTTTGGTTCAGCACCAACATTGCGCCACTGCCCATCGTCACCGGCGCCATGGTGGTCCAGGTGTTTCACCTCGACCTGTTCTGGGGGCTGCTGGCGATTGTGCTGGGGCACATGATCGGCGGCGTGGTGATTGCCCTGGCGTCGGCGCAAGGTCCGCGCATGGGCATTCCGCAGATGGTGCAGAGTCGTGGTCAGTTCGGGCGTTATGGTGCGCTGCTGATCGTGTTCTTCGCGGCGATCATCTACATCGGCTTCTTCATTTCCAACATCGTGCTCGCAGGCAAATCCATCGTCGGCATTGCGCCGTCGGTACCGGCGCCGATGAGCATTCTGATCGGCGCCCTGAGTGCAACGGCCATCGGTGTGATTGGCTACAACTTCATTCACACCCTCAACCGCATCGGCACCTGGGTGATGGGCAGTGCGCTGCTCGCCGGTTTCATCTACATCTTTGCCCATGACTTGCCGGCGGACTTCTTTACCCGTGGCAGCTTCAATCTGTCGGGGTGGCTGGCGACGATGTCGCTGGGGATCATCTGGCAGATCAGTTTCTCGCCGTACGTCTCGGACTATTCCCGTTACCTGCCAGCGGACATCGGTATCAGCAAGCCATTTATCGCGACTTACCTGGGCGCCACGCTGGGCACGATTTTGTCGTTCACCTTCGGCGCGGTAGCGGTGCTGGCGACGCCGGAAGGCACCGAGGCGATGGCGGCGGTCAAGCAGTCCACCGGTTGGCTGGGGCCGATTCTGATGGTGCTGTTCCTGCTCAACATCATCAGCCACAACGCGCTGAATCTGTATGGCGCGGTGCTGTCGATCATCACCTCGATCCAGACCTTCGCCAGCCGGTGGACACCGAGCATCAAAGTGCGAGTGATTCTGTCGAGCGTCGTCCTGACGGGCTGCTGCGTGGTGGCGCTGGGGGCATCAGCGGATTTCATTTCCGAGTTCATCGGCCTGATTCTGGCGCTGCTGCTGGTGTTGGTGCCGTGGGCCTCGATCAACCTGATCGACTTCTACCTGATCAAGCGCGGCCGCTACGACATCGCCTCGATCTTTCGTGCCGATGGCGGAATTTATGGGCGTTTCAATCTGCACGCGATCATTGCCTATTTCATCGGCATCATTGTGCAGCTGCCATTTGCCAACACATCGTTGTATGTCGGCCCGTACGCCAATCTGGTGGAGGGCGCGGACCTGTCCTGGCTGGTCGGCCTGATCGTGACCTGTCCGTTGTATTACTGCCTGGCGACGCGCGGGCAGACACAGCAGAGCAGGGCGGCACGTTTGGGTTTCACTGACTGATCGCCCGCACAGCTGGTTCACGCAATGCCCGGCCATTCGCCGGGCATTGTCGTTTCAGCATTCGGGTGGTCACGCAAATTGGCCATTTCGATCCCCTTTTGGCCAATCGGCTACTGTGCGCGTCGACCATGCTCGGCAAAAATCGAAGCCACAACTAAATGCTGCACCTTCCTTGCCCTTGGCTGATCTGACAGCCGCTGCCGTGTACAGAACATAAAAACCATCGACTCACGCTGCATTCGGGGAAACACAACATGGTCACGATGAAACGCATTCTGGGCGCCACTGTCTGCGGGCTGACGCTGCTGGCCGGCGCCGTCCAGGCTGAACAGCGCGAACTGCGGGTGTACAACTGGGCGGATTACATCCTGCCGTCAGTGCCCAAGGACTTCGCCGCCAAAAGCAAGATCAAAGTGACCTGGGACACCTTCGACACCAATGAATCCCTCGAAGCCAAGCTGCTGACCGGCAACTCCGGTTACGACCTGGTAGTGCCGTCGAACCAGTTCCTCGATACCCAGATCAAGGCCGGCGTGTTCCAGAAACTCGACAAGTCCAAGTTGCCGAACTGGAGCCATCAGGACCCGGCGCTGCTCAAGCTGCTCGATTCCAACGACCCCGGCAATCAGTACGGCGTGCCCTATATGGTCGGCACAGTGCTGATCGGTTTCAACCCGGCCAAGGTCAGGGCCGCGCTCGGCGAGAACGCACCAGTGGACAGCTGGGATCTGGTGTTCCAACCCGAGAACATGGAAAAACTGAAATCCTGCGGCGTAGCGATGCTCGATTCGCCATCGGAAATCCTGCCGCTCGCCCTGCATTACCTGGGTCTCGATCCGAACAGCCAGAACCCGGCCGACTATGAGAAAGCCAAGGACCTGATGCTCAAGGTTCGCCCTTACGTCACCTATTTCAACTCGGCCAAATACATGACTGACATCGCCAACGGCGACATCTGCGTGGCCATCGGTTACTCCGGCAGCTTCTACCAGTTCGGCAACCGCGCCAAGGAAGCGAAAAACGGCGTGGTGGTCGACTGGCGCCTGCCGAAGGAGGGTGCGCCGATCTGGTTCGACACCTTCGCCATTCCGAAGAGTGCGAAGAACGTTGAAGAGGCCCACGAGTTCCTCAACAACTTGCTCGATCCGAAGGTCATCGCTTCGATCAGCGATTTCCTCGGCTACCCGAATGCCAACAAGGATTCGCTGCCGCTGATCAACAAGGAAATCACCGACAACCCCAACCTGACACCGACCAGCGAGGCGCTGAAGACGCTGTATGTAGTGCAGCCATTGCCGCAGAAACTGGAGCGGGTGCGGACACGGGTGTGGACCAGCATCAAGTCCGATAAGTAAGTTCAAAGCCGAGGGAGCGAGTCCCGTTCGCTCCCTCGGCTGTTATTTCGCCTGACTTTCTTCGGGCGACTTGTCCTTTGTCAGCACCAGACTGAGCAACACCGACGCCAGAATCAGCCCGCCGACAATCGCCAGCGACCATTCTACCGGCATGTGAAACCACGGCATCGCCGTCATCTTCCCGCCGATGAATACCAGCACCAGCGCCAGCCCGTATTTGAGCAGGTGAAAGCGGTCGGCCATGTCCGCCAGTAGAAAGTACAGCGCCCGCAGGCCCATGATCGCGAAGATGTTCGAGGTGAAAATGATGAACGGATCGGTGGTCACGGCGAAAATCGCCGGGATGCTGTCCACCGCGAACATCAGGTCGCTGGCCTCGATCAGCACCAGCACCAGAAACATCGGCGTGGCCCAGCGAACGCCGTTCTGCAATATGAAAAAACGCTCGCCATGAAAGCCGTTGGTGATCCGCAGATGTCCGCGCACCCAGCGCAGCAGCGGATTGTTATCGAGGTCCGGTTGCTGTTCGGCGAACACCAGCATCTTGATCCCGGTGATGATCAGGAACGCGCCGAACACATACAGCAGCCACGTGAACTGCGACACCAGCCACACCCCGGCAAAGATCATCGCTGCGCGCATCACGATCGCCCCGAGCACGCCGTACAGCAGCACTCGTCGCTGTAACTCTGGCGGCACGGCGAAGTAGCCGAAAATCATCACGAACACGAACATGTTGTCGATCGACAGCGACTGCTCGATCAGATAACCGGTGAGAAATTCCAGTGTCTTGCGCTGGGCGATTTCGGAACCGAATTCGCCGTTCAGATACCACCAGAGCAGTCCGGCGAAGGCCAGCGCGAGCATGCACCAGGCAATCACCCATGATGCGGCTTCGCGCACCGAGACCCGATGCGCCTTGCGCCCACCGAAGACAAAAAGGTCGACGGCCAGCATGGCGAGGACAAACACGATGAAGGCGACCCACATCCAGGGTTCGCCGATGTTGATGGGGTGCATGTCGTTCTCCCTGTCTTTATGTTGTTCGGGGTAGACGGGGGCATGCTGGAAGGGAATTGCGACGAAGAAAAATCGTTTATTTCGTGGGTATTGTTCGTGAAAAACGAAGTGTCAGGTGAGAGGGCGTGGCGCAGGTCATATTTCATTGAACACTTCTTTGCTAACCTCGCTGTCGAGCCAGTCCACCATACCAGGAGCGACGATCATCGACACGCCAGATCCTCAAGCCGTCTGCAGCCCGATCACCAGTGCTGCGATATTCATCGTGGCGACCCTCAACGCCGAAGCCGAGGCGGCCCGGAAGGTCCGCGACTGGTGCGCCGATATCGCGGGCCTGACGCGTTCGGTCGGCAAACGCGTGCCCTCGGGCAACCTGTCCTGCGTCTGCGGGTTTTCTTCCAGCGCCTGGGATCGTCTGTTCGGCAGTCCGCGACCGGCGTCCCTGCATGACTTTCGCGAATTCGGCGTAGAAGGGCGGCGCGCCGTTTCCACGCCTGGCGATCTGCTGCTGCACATTCGCGCCGATCAGATGGACCTGTGTTTCGAACTGGCGACGCAGCTGATGTCGGCGCTGGACGGCGCCGTGACGGTGACTGACGAAGTGCAGGGTTTCCGCTATTTCGACATGCGCAGCATCATCGGTTTCGTCGACGGCACGGAGAACCCGGTCGGTCGCAAGGCCGAGCATTTCACTCTCGTGGGTGATGAAGATCAGACCTTCAGCGGCGGCAGTTATGTGCTGGTGCAGAAGTATCTGCACAACATGAAGGCGTGGAACGAATTGCCGGTCGAAGCACAGGAGCGGGTGATCGGACGGACCAAACTGTCCGATATCGAACTGGATGACGCGGTCAAGCCGAGCAATTCCCACAGCGCCTTGACGACCATCACCAAGGACGGCGAGGAAGTGAAGATCCTGCGCGACAACATGCCGTTCGGCCGGCCCGGCGCAGGTGAGTTCGGCACTTACTTCATCGGTTACGCGCGTTCGCCCGAACCGCTGGAGCAGATGCTGGAAAACATGTTCGTCGGCAAGCCGCCGGGCAACTACGACCGGTTGCTGGACTTCAGCACGGCGATTACTGGAGGTCTGTTTTTTATCCCATCAATTGATTATTTGGAAAAGTGCGAGAACTCAAAGAGCGTGAAATAGGTCGTGGATAAAAAGGGTATGCAAATGCAATGTGCAATTATTGAGCAGGCAGACCCTTTTTGGCGCTGCTCTTGTTTTATGGAAGCGGGGCATTTGCGGTTAAATGGAACTCCACCTTGAATTCATATGTCGTCCGGTCCATGTCAACTTTCAAATTGGCTGTTCCGGTGATAGTGCGTTCAGTTTCGTTTCGTTGAAATGTAATGGTTCCAGATTTTGCTTCGCTGGCAAATTGGTTGGTATTGCTGTTTAATGAAACCGACGCTCGTACTTCTGAAGAAGGGCCTACCGGGTGCGTTCCGTCTTTAACTGTACTTCTAATCTCAAAAACAAGTTCATCGTAGGTGGGGTCAGGGTCGTGCATATTCCAGCCCATTAGATATATACGAGTGAAATCAGGGCCGCTGACGCCATAAAGATAACGTTGTGCATCGAAGGTTTTTTTATGGCCACCATAAGGTGGAGCGATAGCGGACCTGTAATACATATCGCCGGGAAGTTTTTCTGCTTTAAGGCGTAGAGCCTCATATTTTGTACTGTCATTTTTTTTTGAGTTAGTGCTCATGCTGTGTGCTCCTGATAATCAACGCGTATTGGGACTGTATTGTAGGCTTTCCAACAAGCTTCACGTTATGCGCTGAGTACAGGAGTGGCAACTGGTATAAGTTACAGTTGCGAAAAGTTAAAGATGAGAGTATGGCGCCCCAAAAAATGGGGCGCACACTTTTTTGCGACGCCGTTCTCTAGTTACATTTTTGTATACAGCGGAGGCGTACGTGGCGGCACCAGACGCTTCGACCCTGTCGCTTCAAACGCAGTCGCCAGACGCAGCAAAGTCGAATCGTCATAGGCACGACCGGCAAACGTCAGCCCCACCGGCATGCCGATGTCGGCCATCACGCCCATCGGCACGGTGACGGTCGGCACGCCGAGGTGGCGGATCGCGAGGTTGCCGTTGGCGACCCAGATGCCGTTGCTCCAGGCGATGTCCGCCGAGGCCGGGTTGACGTCGGCGTCCGCCGGGCCCACGTCGGCATTGGTCGGGAACAGCACGGCGTCGAGGCCGAGGCGATCCATCCAGTCTTCGAGGTCGAGCTTGCGGGTTTTCTCCAGACCGCGCAGACCGTCCGGCAGCGTCGGAATCTGATCCCATGGCGTGATGCCGCGCTCGGCCATGCGCACGTATTCATCCATGCCGGCGGCGAGGTCGCCTTCACGGTTGGGCAGGGTGCCCGGATCGTGGGGGAAGATTTTCGGGCCGTCGACGTCTGCCAGTCGGTTGAGTTTCGGGTCACCGTTGGCGCGCAGGAAGTCATCGAACGCCCACGCCGACAGGTCCCACAGTTCGTGGTGCATGAACTCTTTGGAAACGATGCCGCGATTGAACACGGTCGGTGCGCCCGGACGATCGCCTTCGCAGTTGGAGACGAGCGGGAAATCCACTTCGATCACTTCGGCGCCGGCGGCTTCCAGGGCCTGGCGGGCCTGTTTCCACAGATCGATTACCGAGGCGCGGGTGTTGATGCGTTGCCCGGTCGGGCCGCCGATGCCCGGTGCTTCGCTCGTGCCGGCCTCAGGGTCGGCGTTGATGTACATGCGCGGCACGCCCAGGCGCTTGCCCGCCAGCGCATCGCTTTTTACCGCCAGATCGAGATAGGAAGCAGGGCGCACCGAGGCGACGCTCGGGATCGGCACCCAGGGTTGCAGGCGCCACAGGTCGCCACGGGTGTCGGTGTCTTCGGCGACAACCACGTCGAGCACTTCCAGCAGGTCGGCCATGGTGCGTGCGTAGGGCACGACCACGTCCATGGTCGGCGTCAGCGGCCAGTTGCCGCGCACCGAAATCACCCCGCGCGATGGCGTGTAGGCGCACAGGCCATTGTTGGATGCCGGGCCGCGACCGCTCGACCAGGTTTCTTCCGCCAGACCGAACGCCGAGAAGCTGGCAGCGGTGGCGGTACCGGCACCGTTCGACGAACCGGAAGCAAATGGCGCCGTAAGATAGGCGGCGTTATACGGGCTTTCGGCACGGCCATAGACCCCGCGCTGCATCCCGCCGTTGGCCATCGGTGGCATGTTGGTCTTGCCCAGGCAGATCGCGCCGCCCGCCCGCAGGCGCTCGATGGTGAATGCATCGCGCTGGGCCACCAGGTCGGCGAACGCCGGGCTGCCGGACGCAGCAGTCAGGCCTTTGACCAGATAGCTGTCCTTGGCGGTGTAGGGGATGCCGTCCAGCGGACCGAGGGTTTCGCCTCTGGCGCGGCGGGCATCGGAAGCCTCGGCTTCCTTCAAGGCTTCGGGGTTGCGCACGATCACCGCGTTCAGGGCGGTGGCGGTGTCCGGGCCGTCATAGGCATCGATGCGCGCCAGATAGGCCTGGACCAGCTCAACCGCGGTGGTTTGGCCGGATTCGAGCGCCGAGCGCAGTTGAGCAATGGAGACTTCAGTGACTTCGATCATGCTGTTACCGCCGACAGGTTCGCTAAAGGGTTGTAGAACATTGTTATCGCCGAAACGTGTCAAACATTCCTGATGGACGAAACTCTACCCTGAAGTTTGCCGAATGGCATGTCCTAATTCGATAAATATCGATAAAAATCAGCGAAAAAATTCT
This sequence comes from Pseudomonas sp. KCJK9016, assembly GCF_046231795.1. Classification (NCBI taxonomy): domain Bacteria; kingdom Pseudomonadati; phylum Pseudomonadota; class Gammaproteobacteria; order Pseudomonadales; family Pseudomonadaceae; genus Pseudomonas; species Pseudomonas sp. KCJK9016. Next base: position 177,563 of record NZ_JBJJMM010000007.1, read on the forward strand.
CCGGGCGTCTCGCCAAACTGCTGACGAAAGGCTGCGATGAAGGCCGACGTCGAATCATAACCGCAGGCCAGAGCTACTTCGGTGACTCGTTCGCCGCGTTCCAGCGGCGTCAGCGCGCCCAGCAGGCGCAAGCGTTGGCGCCAGGCTCGGAAGGTCAAGCCGGTATCACGCAGGAACAGGCGGCTAAGGGTTTTCTCGGTGACGCCGAACTTCTCGCTCCAGTGATTGAGTGTGGTCTGCTGTTCCGGATGTTGCTCCAGACTTTGGTAAATCTGCCGTAAGCGGATGTCCTGGGGCAGCGGTAGCATCAACTCGATTTGCGGGGCTTCGGCCAATTGATCGAGGATCACCTGCGCTAGGCGTCCATGCGGGCCGTTCTGGTCATACTCGACAGGTATCTGACTGAAGGCCCGTATCAGTTCCCGCAAAAGATCGCTGACGCCGAGCACATGGCAACGCTCCAGGGCCCGGCTTGCCACGCTGCAATCGATGTAGAGGCTGCGCATTTCCGTGTGCGGTGAACTGAATACCCGATGCGGTATACCTGCCGGAATCCACACGGCCCGTTCGGGTGGCGCGACGAAACGACCGGCGGCGGTCTGCACTTCGAGCACGCCCTGGATCGCGTAAGACAATTGCACCCACGGATGACTGTGGCGGCGGGTCAGGGCGCGATTGGGCAGCGATTCTGTGCGCCCGTACAGCGGACGCGGCAGGCTGGGCAGCCCGGGAATGGTGCGTCTGACGCTTTTGTCATGTCCTTTTGGCGGCATCTTGCGGCTCTTCGGCGTTAGTCGGTAATTGTCAGTCACGTTAGAGTCGCTTTCACGTACTGGCAACCCCGGATGAGCAAACCATGACGCGCCCAAGATTCTTGCCCGACAACTTCACCCTGACCCTGATCGCCGTGGTGCTGCTCGCCAGCTTCCTACCCGCCAGTGGTCAGGTCGCAGTCGGCTTCGGCTGGCTGACCAACATTGCGATTGCGCTGTTGTTTTTCCTGCACGGCGCCAAGCTGTCCCGCGAATCGATCATTGCTGGCGCCGGTCACTGGCGCCTGCATCTGCTGGTGTTCGGCCTGACCTTTGTCCTGTTCCCGCTGCTGGGCCTGGCGCTCAAGCCGCTGCTGTCGCCGATGATCGGTGACAGCCTGTACATGGGCATGCTCTACCTTTGCGCGCTGCCGGCCACGGTGCAATCGGCAATTGCCTTCACTTCGCTGGCCCGGGGCAATATTCCGGCGGCGATCTGCAGCGCGGCGGCGTCCAGTCTGTTCGGTATTTTCCTCACGCCGTTGCTGGTAACGCTGTTGCTGAACGTTCACGGTGATGGCGGTTCGACCGTCGATGCGATCCTGAAAATCAGCGTGCAACTGCTCCTGCCGTTCATCGCCGGTCAGATCGCCCGCCGCTGGATCGGCGCCTGGGTCGGACGCAACAAGCACTGGCTGAAATTCGTCGACCAGGGTTCGATTCTGCTGGTGGTCTACGGCGCGTTCAGTGAGGCCGTCAACGAAGGCATCTGGCATCAGATCCCGGTCATCGACCTGCTCGGTCTGGTTGTGGCCTGCTGCATTCTGTTGGGCCTGGTGCTGCTGGCATCGACGATGCTCGGCAAGCTGTTCGGCTTCAACCTGGAAGACCGCATCACCATTCTGTTCTGCGGCTCGAAAAAGAGCCTGGCCACCGGTGTGCCAATGGCCCAGGTGTTGTTTGCCGGGAGCACCATTGGCGTGCTGATTCTGCCGCTGATGCTGTTTCACCAGATCCAGTTGATGGTTTGCGCGGTGCTGGCGCAGCGGTATGCGAAACGCCAAGAGTCGGTGCAGGAACTGATGGCGCAGGTTGATCCGTAATCACGGCTGCGGACGCTAACCCGCACCGGAATACTTGACTGCCGCCGCCGCCCGCGACGGCACGTTGAGCACCCGCAACAACGACGACACATGAATCCGCACCGTGAACGGGGAAATATCCAGTTCACGGGCGATTTCCTTGTTGGTCTTGCCTTGGGCAATCAGTCGCAGGACATCCTGCTGGCGCGGGGTGAGGGCAGCGCCGGTTTCCAGCGGCAGCAGGCCCGACGGGGCGAACTTCACCAGCACTTCGCCTTCGCGGATCGCCAGGATGGCCTCGCCGATTTCATCGGGGGCGATGTTCTTGCCGATGAAACCGTCGATGCCCGCTGACATGACTTCGCCGATCAGCGCCTCGTCATCCACCATCGACACCACGATCAGCGTGGTGCGCGGCAGACGTCGCCGCAGTTCGCCGAGCTGGCTGACGCAGGTCAGGCCGGGGAACCGCAGATCCAGAATCAGGGTGTCGGGCTCATCGCCGGATGGCAGCAATGCGAGGACGGCCTCCAGGTCGCCGGCTTCTTCGATCTGCGCCTCAGGTAACAGACGACTTACCGTGCGCACCATCGCTTCGCGAAACAGCGGATGATCGTCGGCTATGATGACTCGGCATGTCATGGCACCACCCTCCCTGGGTCGATTGTTCTCACGGCGTGCACCTTAGCATCCGGCGAAGGCATTGCCTGTCGGCTCGTGCTGAATCTGACGATTGCCGCACAAGGACGTTCCCCATGAAGTTTGAAAAGAACACCGAGCTCGACCAGGCCAATCTGCGCATCATCATCGCCAGTATTGCGCTGGTTTACATGGCCGTGCTCGGTTTCCTGCCAGGCCAGCGCTTCGACACCTATCTGCCGGTGGTCACCTACATTGCCCTGTTTCTGCTGGCGTCTGTCGGGCTGCGTCAGGCCATCGTGCGTTGGCCGGGGCATTATCCGGCGCGACGCATATTCGGCATGATCCATGATTACACCGGTACCAGTTTCGGGCTGGTGGTCGGTGGTGAAGCGGCGCTTCCTATCTATGCCGTCATGGTCTGGGTCAACCTTGGCAACGGCATGCGCTACGGCTCGCGCTATCTGGCGATAGCCACCGTACTGGCCTTGCTGGCGCTGCTGGCGGTCTATCGGCTGACGCCGTACTGGCAGGCGCAACCGTTCATGGTGGTGATGCTGATGATCACCAGCACGGTGATTCCGGTGTATGCACACCTGTTGCTGGAGCGCACGCGCAAGGCTTCCGAAGAGGCGATTGCGGCGAATCTGGAGAAGTCGCGATTCCTGGCCCAGGCCAGTCATGACCTGCGCCAGCCGATCCATTCCATCGGACTGTTTACCGCGTGTCTGCGTGAGTCGCGGCTGGGCGAGGACGAACGGCGGCTGGTGGACAACATTGACCGGTCGCTGCTCAACGTGTCGCAGCTTTTCCGTTCGATCCTCGATCTGTACACCCTCGACAACGGCCGGGTTCAACCCCGGATGCAAACGCTGGAGCTGGGGCAGTGGCTGACGGATCTGATTCGCCAGAATGCCGAAGCCGCCCGTTGGGCCGGGGTGGATCTGCGTCTGCACCGTTGCGAGCATTGGGTGCGCTCCGACCCGGCCTTGCTGGCGACCATGGTGCAAAACGTGCTGTCCAACTGTTTCAAATATGGCGCGCAGCGGCCGGTGCTGGTGGGCGTTCGTAGAAAGGGGGCGGGGTTGGCCATCGTGGTTTATGACCGTGGCAGCGGCATCGACGAAGAGCATTTGCCCAGGGTTTTCGAGGAGTTTTATCGGGTTCGTCAATTGCGCGACAAGGACGTTGAAGGCGTGGGGTTGGGCCTGTCGATTGTCAAGCGGCTGGGGCAGATGATCGGCGTCGATGTGCTGATTCGCTCGCGGCTGGGGCACGGGACGGCGGTGACGCTGCAGGGCTTGTCACGGGCGGCGCCGCAGTTACCGGCCAGTCGCGACGAGGTTCGTCAAGCTGGCCTGCTGACGGGATTGAAAGTTTGTCTGGTAGAGGATGATCGCAACGTGCTGCTGGCGACCTCGGCGTTGCTGGAGCGCTGGGGTTGCGTCGTGCAGGCTGAACTGACGGGGCAGGGGCTGGTCACCGACTGCGACATCATCGTTGCCGACTATGACCTCGGCTCGCACAGTACCGGTATCGAATGCATCGATGAAGTTCGTCGTCAGCGGGGTTTTGCGGTGCCGGCCATGATCATCACCGGGCATGACATCGAAAAAATCCAGGCGGCCCTGCATGACCGCCAGATAGCCATTCTGTCCAAACCGGTACGCCCGGCCGAGCTGCGCGCGACCTTGCGTGCGCTGCGCGACCGGCACGCCGAAAGTGTCAGTGTTTAGCAGCCGGATCAGCGACCCGGAATCGGCGATGCGCCTTTTGGCAGGCAGGTCAGTGGGGGCGACATGATGCCCATGCTGGCGACTGCGACGATCGCGCCGCTGGGCAGCTCACAATTGTATTCGCCGGCAGCGGTGTAGGCGGTGTAGTAGGTGAGGGTGCTGTCGTTGCGTACGTTGGCGATTTTGCTGACTGGCTGACCAATGACGGTCTGGGCCCGTTCGCGCATGCTGTCTTCGGTGGGCTTTGCGGTCTGGCAACCGGTGGCGCCGATAAGCAGGGCACCGAGCACCGTGATTCTGGCGAAGTTGAGGTACAGGTTCATGATGTGCTTCCTTGGTGTTGTTGTTTTTCCAGGCACAACGATCCCGCGCACTGCGCAGCGGCAATGTTGGGGCGTGTCGGGGGTTGCGAGGGAATATAACGCCAGGGAACGGGGTGGTCGATTAGCACAAATGTGCTAGTGCGGGTGTCGACGTTTTGCATGGATCCTGAACAGCGAACTTGAAAAGTATCGTTCGCCCCGATCGGGTGGCAGGTCGTGGGTGCGCGAAAGCGATAGTCGGTTCACTTCCTTGCAGGCAAGCGCTAGAAAACAATCAGTCTAAAAACCGCGTAGCGCGCAGCGATGGGTTTGCTAGGCTCAAGCATGTAGGCGAAGACGCAGACTGATGCGCAAGCGGATAGCGAGGAAGCGTTGGGCGCGTTCCGAAGGGTACACGGTTAGAAAGAACCCCGCGCTGGGTTCCAGCCCTTATGCCGTGTGAAGCAGCAGAGCACATTGCCTGTACTGTGGGAGTCCTGAGAAACCTCGTAAGCCAGAGACCAGCACTGGCCGCCTACTCGAACACCAAAGCCCGCTTCGTGCGGGCTTTGACGTTTCTGCGGATCAGATGCTGGCCAAAGCCTGTGCCAGATCCGCCCGCAGATCCTCGATATCCTCGACGCCCACCGACAGGCGCACCAGGCTGTCACCGATGCCGAGTTTGGCGCGGGTTTCGGCCGGGATGGTCGCGTGGGTCATGATCGCCGGATGCTCGATCAGGCTTTCCACGCCGCCGAGGCTTTCGGCCAGGGCGAAGATCTGCACGTTCTCCAGGAAGCGCCGGGCGCCTGCCAGATCACTGTTCAGATCCAGAGAAATCATCCCGCCGAAACCGCGCATCTGACGCTTGGCCAGTTCATGCTGCGGATGGGATTCCAGGCCCGGGTAGTAGACGCGTCTGACCTGCGGTTGTTGCTCCAGCCAGCGCGCCAGCTCCAGCGCGTTGCTGCAATGGCGTTCCATGCGCAGCGCCAGGGTCTTCACACCGCGCAGGGTGAGGAAGGCGTCGAACGGCCCGCTGATGGCACCAACGGCGTTTTGCAGGAAGCCCAGGCGCTCGGCGAGTTCAGGGTTGTCGCCAACCACCGCAATGCCGCCGATCACATCGGAGTGACCGTTCAGGTACTTGGTGGTCGAGTGCAGCACGATGTCAAAACCCAGCTCCAGAGGACGCTGGATCCACGGGCTGGCGAAGGTGTTGTCAGCCACGCAGATGATCCCGCGGGCCTTGCAGATGCGCGCGATGGCGGCGAGGTCGGACAGGCTCAGCAGCGGGTTGGTCGGCGTTTCGACCATGACCATGCGCGTGTCGTCCTGCAGCGAGGCTTCGAACGCGGACAGGTCGGCCAGATCGACATAGCTGAAACGATGCCCGGCACTGCGCTGGCGCACCTTGTCGAACAGGCGGAAAGTGCCGCCGTACAGGTCATTGCCGGAGACGATGTGCGAGCCGGCATCGATCAGTTCGAGCACGGTGGAAATGGTCGCCAGCCCGGACGCGAAGGCAAACGCCTGAGTGCCGCCCTCCAGATCCGCCACGCAACGCTCCAGGGCAAAACGCGTCGGATTGTGCGAGCGGCCGTAGTCGAAGCCCTTGTGCACGCCGGGGCTGTCTTGCAGGTACGTGGAGTTGGCGTAGATCGGCGGCATCAGCGCGCCGGTGGTCGGGTCCGGCGTCTGTCCGGCGTGGATCACGCGAGTGGCGAAACCCTGCGGGCGGGCGTTTTTGTCGTGCTGACTCATGCAAGGGATCTCCGTAGTTGGTTGAGCATGTCGACGCGGGTGATCAGGCCGTGGAAGCCCGAAGCGTCGGCAATGATCGCCACCAGGCCGCTGCTGAGCACGGCTTCCAGTTCAGCCAGGGTCGCGGCGGGGGCGAGGGTTTGCAGTTTGTCCGTCATCGCGCTGGCGACGGGTTTGCTGAAGAGCGTGGCATCTTCGTGAACGCGCACCAGAATGTCCGATTCGTCGATCACACCGACCAGTCGTTTGCCGTCCACCAGCACCGGCAGTTGCGAAACATCCGCCAGGCGCATGCGCTGGAACGCGGTCATCAGGGTGTCGTCCGGGCCGACGCTGACTACTTTGCCGTCTTCGAAACGTCGGGCAATCAGATCGCGCAGGTCGCCATAGCGCTTGCGCTGCAACAGGCCCTGGTCGGTCATCCACTGGTCGTTGTAGACCTTCGACAGATAGCGGGTGCCGGTGTCGCAGACAAAACTGACCACACGTTTCGGTACGGTCTGTTCACGGCAGTAACGCAGCGCGGCGGCGAGCAGGGTGCCGGTGGACGAGCCACCGAGAATGCCTTCGGAGCGCAGCAACTGGCGGGCGTGATCGAAGCTTTCTTCGTCGCTGATCGAGTAGGCGCTGCGCACGCTCGACAGGTCGGTGATCGAGGGAATGAAGTCTTCGCCGATGCCTTCCACCGCCCACGAACCGGCAGTGCCGAGGTGCTTGCTGCGGCTGTATTCGGCCATGACCGAACCGACCGGGTCGGCCAGGACCATCTCGAGGTCCGGTTGTACGCGTTTGAAGAAACGGGTAAGGCCGGTCAGCGTGCCGGCGGAACCGACGCCGACCACGATGGCGTCCAGGTCATGCTCGGTCTGCGCCCAGATTTCCGGCGCGGTGCTGCATTCGTGGGCCAGTGGGTTGGCAGGGTTGTTGAACTGGTCGGCGAAGAATGCGCCGGGAATGTCTTTCGCCAGACGTGCGGCCACGTCCTGATAGTACTCGGGGTGACCCTTGCCGACATCGGAACGGGTGATGTGCACTTCGGCGCCCATGGCCTTGAGGTGCAGGACTTTTTCCGTGGACATCTTGTCCGGGACTACCAGCACCACTCGGTAGCCCTTGGCACGCCCGACCAGTGCAAGACCCAGACCGGTATTGCCGGCGGTGGCCTCAACGATGGTGCCACCGGGTTGCAGACGGCCGTCGCGCTCGGCGGCGTCGATCATTGCCAGGCCGATACGGTCCTTGATCGAGCCGCCGGGGTTTTGGGATTCGAGTTTGAGGAACAGGGTGCACAAACCGGTATCGAACCGGGTGACTTGTACCAGCGGAGTATTGCCGATCAGCCCAAGTACGGCAGGGCGTGATTCCTTTGACATTTCTTCACCTCTTTGTGGTGTTGATCGCGTTCCATTCGCGGGGGAAAAGCTCGCGTGCAACATAGGCGCAGACACCAACGGTCGCAACCATTAGTCAGCGTGCAGTTCAGCCATTTCGATCTAACCATAGAACGAAATCAGAGAGGGGAAGGGAGCGATTTACCGAGGTTTACACAGAGGCGTCATCGAGTATTCAAAGGGCGTCTTCGACGTTGTGAAAAGCTTGATCCGGCGACGAATATCCGGCAGTGAAAACCGATCAATGGTTGCTCATCAGTCCATGCAGAACACCCAGTCTCAAACCGGGCTCCGATGGCTCCATTTGTGCGATGCCGAACACCTTGAAGGCGGCGAGCATGACCACCAGACCACCGGGCAGAATGCCTTGGCGATGTGGCTGCAGGGCGGCCAGTTTCAGTTGCCGCACATTGCTGACTTCCAGCAGGCGCAGCGACAGCCGCAGCAGGCCACCGTAGGTGATGCCGCCCTGACCGAAGTCATTCAGGCGATTGGCCTTGAGCACTTTGGCCAGCATCCGTGCCGTGCCCGAAGAGCCGATGGTCTGCTGCCAGCCCTGTGCGCGATAGCGCCGGGCGACCTTTTCGAATTGCAGGATGGCGACTCGCTCGGCTTCTTGCAGGGCGCCCGGGGAGATATCGCCGTTGCGAAAATAACGCGTGCTAAGGGTGCCGCTGCCGATGGCGATGCTTTCGGTCAGCAACGGTTGCGAACCCTGGCCGAGAATCAGCTCGGTGGAGCCGCCACCAATGTCGACCACCAGACGCATGTCATCGGCGACCGGCAAGGTGTGGGCGACACCGGCGTAGACCAGGCGCGCTTCTTCGTGTCCGGAAATTACATCGATGCGAAAGCCCAGATGCCGCTCCGCGCTGCCCAGAAACAATTGCGCGTTGTCGGCCTCGCGCACGGCGCTGGTGGCCACTGCCCGCACACGACCCGGCTCGAAACCGCGCAGCTTTTTGCCGAACCGCGCCAGAGCCTGCCAGCCGCGATCCAGCGCCATTTCGTCGAGCACACGGCCATCGAATCCTTCAGCCAGCCGCACCGGTTCACGCAAGGTTTTCACTTCCTGAATCATGAAGCCCTTTTTGCTGCGGACCGACTGACCGATCATCATGCGAAACGCATTCGACCCGAGATCGATGGCAGCAAACAGCGAGGCGTCTTCTTTCATGGGAGTCCTTGCAAAACCACCACCCCAGGCCCGGGCGGTTTGCGAGGATTCTGCAATGGCTTCGATGACAACCTGATGACGCCGGAAGGGCGGTTCAATGAATTTGGCGCTGTCATGACTTTGTCATTATCGGGTGTTCATACTTGGCCCAATACATCGCGTGCTTTTCATGATTTCGGCTGCCAACTCTGGCAGCTTTTTTTTGCCTGCGATTTGACTCGTCAGCGAAATTTGCAATTCGAAGGATTGCCCGATTAATATACGTTCCATATATATTCCATATCGGATTTTGTCATGGGCATCGTAAAAATTTCAGAGGACATGCACGAAAATCTGCGCATCTCCAGCAACGCACTGAGCCGCTCGATCAACGCGCAGGCCGAGCACTGGATGCGCATCGGCATGCTCGCCGAGCTGCATCCCGACCTCGATCACCACGCCATCTGCCGCTTGCTGATTCGCGCGGAGCAAGCGGGTGGTCTGGATCTGCAACAAATCTGTGCCCTGGCCGATGCCGCGCAGAACAACCCGGTTCAAGAGGCAGCCAAGGCATGAGAAACCCGATCAAGATCAACTCCCGGGCCGAGATCGCCCAATCCCGCGTGGCCGGGCAATTGGCTGCCGAGGTGCTGGCGATGCTGGTGCCGCACGTCAAGGCCGGCGTTACCACGGATCAGCTGGACCGCTTGTGCAACGACTACATCGTCAACGTGCAGAAAGCGATTCCGGCCAACGTCGGTTATCACGGTTTTCCGAAAACCGTCTGTGCCTCGGTCAACGACGTGGTCTGTCACGGCATCCCTACGGGAACGCCGCTGAAGGATGGCGACATCCTCAACCTTGATATCGCCGTGATCAAGGATGGCTGGTTCGGTGACACCAGCCGCATGTACGTGGTCGGCCAGGCATCGCCCGAGGCACAGCACCTGATCAAGACCACCTACGAGGCCATGTGCGCCGGCATTCGCGTCGTACGTCCGGGCGCTACCCTGGGTGACATCGGTCATGCGATCCAGAGCCTGGCGGAACGTGAAGGTTTCAGTGTGGTGCGCGAGTACTGCGGACACGGGATCGGCAAGGTCTATCACGATGAGCCGCAGGTGCTGCATTACGGATATCCGAATCAGGGTCTGAAGCTGAAGGCGGGGATGATCTTCACCATTGAGCCGATGCTCAATGCCGGCAAACGTCATGTGAAGAACATGCCGGATGGCTGGACCGTGCTGACCAAGGACGGCTCTCTGTCGGCGCAGTGGGAACACATGGTGGCGGTGACTGAGGACGGGTTTGAAGTGTTGACGGCCTGGCCTGATCAGATCGAAGGGTATCCGCCAATCAATTGATTGGCGCAGGACTTGTGGGAGCGGGCTTGCCCGCGATGGCGATTTTTCAGTCGACATGAATGCCGCCTGACATTCCGCCATCGCGAGCAAGCTCGCTCCCACAAGAGCTTGGTGATCAGTGTGATCCGGCAGCTTTGTTCAGATCGCTTTCGGCCCACTCGGTGTAGACGCAGGCATCGGCAGTCGCCCAGCGCACCTGCACCGGATCGCCAGCCTTCAACGGCATTCCCGCCGCCGACAATGCTTTCACCGTCATCGAAGTCCCGCCCGATGTCACCACACTGCAGGTCTGGCTCTCACCCAGAAACAGCACCTCGATCACCTTTGCCGAAACCTCGTTCCAGCCTGCCGTCAACGGCTCGCTGGCTGCTTGCTGCGCACTCAACGCCAGGGCTTTTTCCGGGCGCACCATCAGCAAAACATCCTGCCCGCTCTGCAATCCAGCGGTAAGCCGGATCGACAGCGATTGCCCCTCAAAACTCGCCGCCCCGTTACCCTGCGCCTTGAGCCTGAGAAAGTTCGAGTTGCCAAGGAATGACGCCACAAATGCATTCGGTGGATTCTGGTACAGGTCATAACCGCTGCCGAGCCCGACAATTTTGCCGTGACTGAAAATCGCGATGCGCTGGGACAGGCGCATGGCTTCTTCCTGATCGTGGGTCACGTAGACGATGGTGATGCCGAGGCGTCGGTGCAACTGGCGCAACTCATCCTGCAAGTCTTCGCGCAACTTTTTGTCCAGCGCCCCGAGGGGTTCGTCCATCAGCAGAATGCGAGGCTCGTAGACCAGTGCGCGAGCAATGGCGACCCGTTGCTGCTGACCGCCGGACAATTGTGAAGGGCGGCGATGGGCGAACTGCTCCAGTTGCACCAGTTTCAGCATCGCATCGACGCGTTTGTCGCGTTCGGCGGCAGCGAGTTTGCGGATCGTCAGCGGGAACGCGATGTTGTCGCGCACCGACAGATGCGGGAACAGCGAGTAACGCTGGAACACCATGCCGATGTCACGCTTGTGCGGCGGCACATTCACCAGCGATTGGCCGTTGACCAGAATCTCGCCGCTGCTCGGGGTTTCGAAGCCGGCGAGTATCGACAGCGTGGTGCTTTTGCCCGAGCCGCTGGAGCCGAGGAAGGTCAGGAATTCGCCGTCCTTGATGTCCAGCGAGATGTTGTCCACGGCGGCGAAATCGCCGTAATGCTTGTTCAGGTTGCGCAGGCTGACCAGAGGTTTGTCGTTCTGCTGGGAGGCGTCTTTGATCACGGCACTCATGTCGTACTCCTGGGCGCTCAGGCGCTGATTTCATTGCGCCGGCGCAGAGCGGCGGCGATCACCATGACCAATACCGACAAGCCGATCAGCAGCGTCGACGCGACGGCGATCACGGGCGTCAGGTCCTGGCGCAGGGTGGTCCACATTTTCACGGGAAGGGTTTGCAGGGTCGGGCTGGCCATCATCACGCTGAGCACCACTTCGTCCCACGAAACCAGGAAGGCGAAGAGGGCGCCGGCCACCATCCCCGGGCGAATCGCCGGGAATGTCACCTTGAACACCGCTTGCAGGCGCGACGCCCCGCAGATCACCGCCGCGTCTTCAATCGACTGATCGAACAGTTTCAGCGAGTTGATGATCGAGATGATGGTGAACGGCAACGCGACGATCACATGGCTGACCACGAAGGCGAACATCGTCCCGGTGTAGCCGAGCTTGAGAAACAGCGCGTACACCGCCACGGCGATGATCACCAGCGGCACGATCATCGGCAGGGTGAACAGACCGTAGAGCATTTCCCGGCCGGGAAAGCGTCCGCGCACCAGCGCAAAGGCAGTCGGCAAACCGAGGGCCACGGCGCAGACTGTGGTCAGTACCGCGACTTTCAGGCTGGCTGCCGCCGCGTTCATCCAATCGGCGTTGGAGAAGAACTGGCCGTACCATTTCAGCGTCCAGCCCGGCGGCGGGAACACCAGCCACTGGGACGAACCGAACGACAGCAGCACGATGAATACGATCGGCAGCAACAGAAACAACGCGATCAGCCCGGTGGTGAAATACAGGCCGAAGCGCATCCGGCGGCTCATGGCATTGGGCGTCAGGAGCATGTCGGCTTACCTCGCGTTACTGGCGCCAACCGGAGATTCCGGTTGAAGCCTCAGATAGAAGTAGAACAGCACCAGGGTGATGACGATCAGCAACGCGGCGCCGGCGCTGGCCAGGCCCCAGTTGAGGAACGATTGCACCTGCTGAATGATGAACTCCGGCAGCATCATGTTCTGCGCTCCGCCCAGCAGCGCCGGGGTGACGTAGTAACCGAGCGACATCACGAACACCATCAACCCGCCGGACGCCAGCCCCGGCCGGCACAGCGGCAGGAACACCCGGAAGAAGTTGGTCCAAGGACTGGCGCCACAGATCGAGCCGGCCTGCAGGATCATCGGGTCGATGGCTTGCATGGTCGCCTGCAACGGCAGCACGATGAACGGGATCATGATGTAGCTCATGCCGATCACCACGCCGGTCAGGTTGTGCACCATTTCCAGCGGCTGATCGATGATGCCCAGCGCCATCAGCGCCTTGTTGATGACACCCGACGCCTGCAGCAACACCAGCCAGGAGTAGGTGCGGGCGAGGAGGCTGGTCCACATCGACAGCAGCACGATATTGAGGATCCAGCGGCCCCAGCCCCGTGGCACCAGCGTGATCGCCCACGCCAATGGAAAGCCGAGCAACAGGCTGAACACGGTCACCAGTCCCGCCACCGAAAAGGTGTTGAACAGCACCCGCGCATACGCCGAGTTGGCGAACAGTTGTTCGTAATTGCCAAGACCCGGCACCGGTTCCAGCACTCCGCGCAACAGCAGACCAATCAACGGCGCCAGAAAGAACAAGCCGATAAACAACAGGGCCGGCGCAAGGTTGCCGGCGCCGCGCCAGCGTTGCTTGAGGGACGGGGCTGGCGCCATGGCACTGGCCTTTTTTCCGGCGGCCGACCCGGCAGCGCTTGCGGCGCTCCCGGTGGCAGTGGAGGGACGGGACGCGGTGGCCGCCATTTTCATTTGACCAGCCATTCGTTCCACCGTGTCGCGATGGCCTGGCCGTTCTTGGCCCAGTACGCGAAATCAAGAGTGATCTGATCCTTAGCGTAGGCAGTCGGCAGGTTCGGGGCCAGCGTCGAGTCCAGACGCTGCACACTGTCGACGTTGACCGGGGCATAGGCGGTCAGGTTGGAGAAATCCGCCTGGCCCTTGGCACTGCTGGCGCTGGCCAGGAACTTCATCGCCGCGTCCTTGTTCTTCGAACCCTTTGGCACCACCAGGATGTCGGCCATGACCAGGTTCTGTTTCCAGCTCACGCCGACCGGTGCGCCGTCCTCCTGCAGGGCGTGAATCCGACCGTTCCAGAACTGGCCCATGCTCGCTTCACCGGAGGCCAGCAGTTGCTGCGACTGCGCGCCGCCGCCCCACCAGACGATGTCTTTCTTGATGGTGTCGAGCTTCTTGAAGGCGCGATCCAGGTCCAGCGGGTAGAGCTTGTCGGCCGGTACGCCGTCGGCAAGCAAGGCCAGTTCCAGCACGCCGGGGCTCGGCCATTTGTACAGGGCGCGTTTGCCGGGGAAGGTTTTGGTGTCGAACAGTGCGCTCCATTCCTGTGGCTTGTTGGCGCCGAGTTTGCCCTCGTTATAGCCGAGGACGAAGGAGAAGAAGAACGAGCCGACGCCGTAGTCGCTGACGAAACGCGGGTCGATCTTGTCGCGCTGAATCTGTTTGAAATCGAGGGGTTCGAGCAGGCCTTCGGAGGCGGCGCGCAGGGCGAAGTCGGCTTCGACGTCGACCACGTCCCATTGCACGTTGCCGCTCTCGACCATGGCCTTGAGTTTGCCGTAGTCGGTCGGGCCGTCCTGCACGACGGTGATGCCGCTGGCCTTGCTGAACGGATCGGCCCAGGCCTGTTTCTGCGCATCCTGGGTGCTACCGCCCCAGCTGACAAAGTTCACACTCTCGGCGGCCATCGCGGCCTGGCCGGTCACGCTCAGCAGTCCCGCAAGAAAGATCGCGGTTGCAGCTTTGTTCAACACCATTTTTACGCCCTCATTGTTGTGTTTTTGAGCGGGCCTTGCGTTGTTGCCCGCCTGTCGGGAGCAGTAGCTGGACGGTTTTTCAGGTCGTCCGGTCTATGGAATATCATATTATGGTATTCCAAGCTTTGTGCAAGCACTTTGCCTTACCGGCTATCTGGCAAACGGGGTTATTCGGTGAACGGAATGCTCTCGACCACCTCAAGATCGTAGCCGGTCAACCCGGCATATTTCAGCGGCGGCCCCAAGTGGCGCAGCTTGCCGACGCCGAGGTTCTGCAAAATTTGCGCTCCGGTGCCGACCTCCGAATAGATCCGAGATTGCGAGCGGCTGAACTGCCGTGGCGGCTGAGTCAGTTGCGGCACCCGCTCCAGCAACGCTTGCGACGATTCATGATTGGCCAGCACCACGACCACGCCATGGCCCTCGGCCGCGACCCGTTGCAGCGCTGCCCACAGCGTCCAGTTCGTTGGCCCGCTGTACTCGGCACCGACCAGATCACGCAGCGGATCGATCACATGCACGCGCACCAGCGTCGGCTCCTCGCGCCGCAATTCGCCCATGACCATCGCCATGTGCACGCCGCCCTCGATACGATCTTCGAAAGTGATCAAACGGAACGTGCCATGCACCGTCGGCAACTCCCGCTCGCCGATGCGCTCGATGGTATGTTCGGTGCTCAGGCGATAGTGGATCAGGTCGGCGATCGTGCCGATCTTGATTCCGTGCTTGCGGGCGAAGACTTCCAGATCCGGACGGCGGGCCATGGTGCCGTCGTCGTTCATCACCTCGACAATCACCGAGGCCGGCGTGAAACCGGCCAAACGCGCCAGATCACAACCGGCCTCGGTATGACCGGCGCGGGTCAACACGCCACCTTCCTTGGCCCGCAGCGGAAAGATATGGCCGGGCTGCACCAGGTCTTCTGCGCGAGCATTGGGCGCCACCGCAGCGGCCACCGTACAAGCGCGGTCGGCTGCGGAAATGCCGGTAGTCACGCCCACCGCCGCTTCGATGGAAACCGTGAACGCGGTACTGAACACGCTGCCATTGCTCGGCACCATCTGCTCAAGCCCCAGGCGCTGGCAATGGTCGTCGGTCAACGTCAGGCAAATCAGCCCTCGAGCTTCGCGGGCCATGAAACTGATCGCCTCGGGCGTGCAACGGTCGGCGGCCAGCAGTAGGTCGCCTTCGTTTTCCCGGTCTTCGTCATCGACCAGCAGCACCATTTTGCCGAGGCGATAATCTTCGATGATTTCTTCGATGCTGTTGAAGGCCATGCTGGACTCTCGATGTGGGTGAAATTTGTGGTATACCATAATACAAATTAAACCGAGAGGTCACTATGAAGGCGTACTGGATTGCTCACGTGGACATCACCGATGCCGATCACTACAGCCAATACACCCAGCGCGCGCCGAAAGCGTTCGCCGAGTTCGGCGCGAAGTTCCTGGCCAGAGGCGGGCGCAGCGAAGCGATGGAAGGGCGGACGACGCCGCAGCGCAGCGTGGTGATCGAGTTCGACAGCTACGAGCAGGCCGTGGCGTGCTATCGCTCGGCGGCGTATCAGGAGGCGAAGAGTTACCGGGAGGAGTGGGCTAGGGCGGAGATCGTTATTGTGGAAGGGATGGCGCCGTAAGCGCTTGTTTACGAGTCCGGAGGAACTAGCGAATCGATGGTGGCTGCGATCTTTTGATGCTCTTATTCGTGATCAGAAGATCGCAGCTATCAGCGGTTAAGGACTGTGAGTCTTTGCTCAGCCTTGGGCTTGAATCTGCCGCCCTAATACGTCCATTACATCACAGCCATCACGAAGCAAAATCGCTGCTGCGTGGGCGAGTTGCTGCACATCAACACCTTTGGCAGCTGAAATATCCAGGCTGGCGAGGCTTTCCATCATCTGTGTAGCTGCCAAAAACCTGCTTGCCGCGCTGCTGTGCAAAACGTCCAGCGGTGCCTGTGTTGAGACCAGGAGCACTGGAATGCTGTCTTCGTTGTGGGTCATTGAAATGTGGGTATTCATACGCCAGCACCTGCCTGAAGATTGCCTGTGAAGGTTCTTCTCAGCGCTATCGACATATTGCCGACCAGGAATTGCCTGAGTCGATCGCGGCGAGTGCAGGGGATGAGTTCTATGGTCGATTCCGTCATGGGTGTAGCTCCGTAAGATCCAGTAGAGCTGCCACAAAAACGCCGTCAAACGAAATTGGGTGGCAACTGTGCGTGGGTTGACGGACCGGCTCTCACGGACACCGGCGCACCCGAAGATGCCCCGCGCACAGTCGCCATAAAGAATGCATCGGACACAGGAGTGCTCGAGCAGAGAAGGCTATGCACGTCGTGAGAAGATTACGGGCCGTCAAACCCGATCACGAATGAGTCGTGACAGGCGCGAGGATAGGGAGTGGGGCTAGGGTCGTCAACCAGCGCCACGCCGGAAAACGCAACGAGTCCTCTAAGCCGGTTCCGTTTCGTATTTTGCTCGTTCAGGAGTGATCAAGGATCGGTTACTATCCAGCCATTGTGATGTTCAAAGGAGAGAAACGATGGCAGGAAAGCCAGTCGCACGACTTGGAGATCCAGGAAGTCACGGCGGAAATATCGCCACTGGATCGAGCCCAATTTTCGTTAACTCAATGCCTGTAGCTTTGGTAGGAGACACCTATTCCTGCCCGGTTCACGGCAGTAATCCCATAACTACCGGTGCTCCTCACGTGTTCGGGCTGGGAAAAGACGTAGCACACGTCGGCTCGCAGACAGCATGTGGAGCGACAATCACTGCCGGGTCTCCCGATACCTTCGTGGGTGAATCTGGTGGAGGGGCGCCCACTAGCTTTTTCTCGCAGTTCCTGAAAGAAAAGACGTTTGTCGAGTTTCAGTTGCTGAACGATAGAGATGAGCCTGTCGCCAACGAGGCGTACGAACTGACGCTCCCCGATGGAACGTTGATGACAGGCGTCCTTGACGAAAATGGCTTCGTGCATGTCGCAAACATTCCTAGGGGAAGTTGCAGTATAAAATTCCCGAAACTTGAAGATACGGAACATCTTTAATGGTTCAGCCGACTAAAACTACCAGCACAACACAGGCAGCAAAAAGTACAGGCGCATCGGGGAAAACTACAAAAACCAACCAAGTCGTCGTGTCGGGTGCATATATGGAGATACTTGTGGGTGGCCCTTACACCCGTGACAAGGAAGAGCATCCTTTCGGGCATGCTGCTTTACATGTAGTGGTTGGTTCTAAAGACATCACCTATGATTTTGGGCGTTATGGAAAAACCTGGGGGACGTTTGATAGCGAAGGGGAGGGAGTGCTGAACGTTTGGACATCCTTCAAAGCGTACATCTCGGGTGAGAACAGCTTGGGGCGCACAACAACTGGATTTGTTTATTTTTTGGATAGTGCAACCGCTGAGGCCGTTATCGCTCACTTCGACGGTATTGTCGCCCAGAAAAAGGAGCTAAGAAGAAAGACAGCAACGTCTGCGCGCTATGTATTGCCGTCCAACTATCATCCAACCACCAATAACTGCACAACTGTAACGATTGCGGGAGCCAAAATTTCGGGTAAGCCAATCGTGCAGAATCCGTCCAAATATAGCGAAATGCGTGGGTTGTCATTCCTGGAAAGGCAGGCTGCGCGCACGCAGACCAAACCTCAGGACGGGATTTTCATGCCTGCGGATTTACAAGCCATGCTCGAAGGGAATACTGAGGCACACTATGATAAAAAGAATGTTTACAAATAGGCAGATTGGCTTTTGGCTGACGGCGGCCTTATTTGTAAATGCAGTCTTTATGGCTTTTCTGATTTTTGGCGATACTGCAAAGGAACACACTATGAAGATGATTAAAACCAAAGAGCCACTGCTGATCGAAGGGCAAGGCGGCGATGACAATTACTATGTCCTGCCGATGGGAACAACGCTATATCACGATAAAAGCTTTCCTGAAGGGCACGATCGTTATGTGGTGTATCTGAATCACAAAGGTGCCATTGCCCACGAAGAAGTTCCAATGAAACCCGAATATGGCGGTTCCTTTATCGATCCTCTTTGGCTGGCCAATATTGATGCCGATACCTTGAAAGACATTTTCAAGCGTTTTCCACTCTCCAAAAAAGATATCTCCGCTGCTCTCAAAGCCAATGAAATCACCAAAGATGATCTGGCGGATATCATTCGTGCGATGCCGGACTGAGCACCTATCTACCGAGGAACCGGGCCGAGCTCCGTATCTCTAGCAAGCGACGGCTGATCAACGCATGAAATGAATCTTGCCGCTGTCGTCATTGCCCATGTACATGCCATACACCCCGGCCTGGCGTTCCTCGATGTAGCGTTCGAGGATCTGCCGGATCGCCGGGTAGTAGATCTGCTCCCACGGGATGTCTTCAGGGGCGAAGAATTTGCAGTCCTGCGTTTCCGGGCCGTACTGGCCGGTGATTTCCAGCGCGAGGGCGCGGAAGATGATGTAGACCTCGCTGATCTTCGGCACGCTGAAGATTGAATACGGCGAGATGATTTCCGCGCGTACGCCGCTTTCTTCCCAGACTTCGCGCAGGGCGGCCTGTTCGGTGGTTTCGCCGCTTTCCATGAAACCGGCGGGCAGGGTCCAGGTGCCCGGGCGCGGGGGGATCGCCCGTTGGCACAAGAGGTATTTGCCGTCCTGCTCGATGATGCAGCCGGCGATGATCTTCGGGTTCACATAGTGGATGTAGCCGCAGCCGCGGCACATCAGGCGCTCGTGCGTATCGCCCGGCGGCACCTGCTGACCGAG
Organism: Pseudomonas sp. KCJK9016; assembly: GCF_046231795.1. Lineage (NCBI taxonomy): Bacteria > Pseudomonadati > Pseudomonadota > Gammaproteobacteria > Pseudomonadales > Pseudomonadaceae > Pseudomonas > Pseudomonas sp. KCJK9016. The sequence goes on from NZ_JBJJMM010000007.1 coordinate 196,600, forward strand.
GTCGGCACCACCGCATTTCGGGCAATAGCTCGGGCTGAACATGTCAGTGACCCATGCGTGGTTCTTTCAGCGCGATGGGCAGGGTGATTTCCGGCGTGGCGCCGGTCTCTTCCTGCTTGCGCTTGAGGTAGTCGAGCGCGACGGCAGCCGCAGCGCGCACGTGATCGACACACGCCTGGTGCGCCGCCAACGGATCGCCGCTCTTGATCGCCTCGACCATTTTTTCCATTTCCTGGTTGCTCGCGCCGCGACGGTTTTCCTGGGACACCGACGTCGCCCGCAGGTAGCTGATGCGCGCCTGCAACTGACGCAACTGAGTGGCCGCGACATGGTTGCCCGAGCCTTCGAGCAGCACGTCGTAGAAACCCTGCACCGAATCGATCACCTGTTGCAGTTCGCCATCCTTGAGCGCCTTGCGGTTCTCGTCGAGGGCCTTTTCCAGGGCCTTGATGTCCTTGGCCTTGGCGCGCAGGGTGAACAGCTGGACGATCAGGCCTTCGAGCACGCAACGCAGTTCATAAATGTCGACCGCATCGGCGAGGGTGATGATCGCCACGCGGGGGCCCTTGGCGTCGGCGAACTCCACCAGGCCTTCGGATTCCAGGTGACGCAAGGCTTCACGCACCGAGGTACGGCTGACGCCCAGGCGGTCGCACAGATCGCGCTCCACCAGGCGATCGCCCGGCAGCAGCTGGAAGTTCATGATGGCGCTTCGCAGTTTATCCAGCACGATTTCGCGCAGGGTGACGGGGTTGCGATTGACCTTGAAGCTGTCGTCGAGTGGCAGGCGTTTCATGGGGTCCGCTCTTTAAGTTGGCTGTCCATGCCAGACGGGCATTCAAACAGCCGAGGGGTTAACTGGAGGCCTCGGCGTCGGCTTCGGCGAAGGCTTCACGGGCGAGCCGGAAACTGTCCACGGCTGCCGGGACGCCGCAATAAATACCGACCTGAAGCAGAATTTCGCGTATTTGCTCACGACTCAGGCCGTTACGCAAGGCGCCGCGCACATGCAGTTTCAGTTCGTGCGGACGGTTGAGCGCCGAGATCATCGCCAGGTTGATCATGCTGCGTTCCTTGAGCGACAGGCCTTCGCGTCCCCAGACATGACCCCAGCAGTATTCGGTGACCATTTCCTGCAGCGGTCGGGTGAAGTCGTCGGCGTTCTCGATCGAGCGCTGCACGTAGGCTTCGCCGAGCACCTGGGTGCGGATCTTCAGGCCCTGCTCATATTTCTCGTTATTCATCATCCCTCCAATCCACAGATATCCCCCTGTGGGAGCGAGCCTGCTCGCGAAGGCGTCTTGGCAGTCGACGCAAACGTTGAATGGTCGACCGCTTTCGCGAGCAGGCTCGCTCCCACAGGAGTGGTGTATGGCAATCAACCCAGTGTCGGCAACGCGCCAAGCTTGCCCTTGTGATAAATCATCGGCGTCACCGGCTGCTCCGGCAGGATCAGGTTCTTCACCGCGCCGACGATGATCGCGTGGTCGCCGCCGTCGTATTCGCGCCACAGTTCGCACTCGATGATCGCCGTGGCCCTGGCGAGGATCGGGTTACCCAGCTCGCTCAAATGCCAGTCGATGCCGTTGGCCTTGTCCTTGCCTTTGCCGGCGAAGGCGTAGGCCTCGGCGGTCTGGTCGGCGGACAGCAAGTGGATCGCGAAACGCTTGCTGTCGCGGAGCACCGGGTAAGTGTCGGAAGCGTAGTTGGGGCAGAACAGCACCAGCGCCGGATCAATCGACAGCGCACTGAAGGCGCTGGCGGTGATGCCGACGATGCCGCCGTCCGGGTCGAGGGTGGTGACCACCGTGACCCCGGACGGAAACGAGCCCATGACGTCTTTGTAAATGCCGGGTTCGATCATGTCGCAGGACTCCTAGCGCATCACAAACGGATCAGGCATGGGCGCCTGAGAGAGGTTGATCCACACCGTTTTCAGTTCGGTGTAGGCCAGCACCGAATCGATGCCGCTTTCGCGTCCATAGCCACTGTTCTTGAAGCCGCCGATCGGCGCCATTGCCGACACCGCGCGGTAGGTGTTGACCCAGATGATCCCCGAGCGCACGTCCCGGGCCAGGCGATGGGCACGGCCCAGGTCGCGGGTCCAGATGCCGGCGGCGAGGCCGAACTGCGAGTCGTTGGCAATCGCCAGGGCCTCGGCTTCGTCCTTGAACCGGATCACCGAGGCCACCGGGCCGAAGACCTCTTCCTGCATGATCTTCATCGAGTTGCGGTCACACTCGAACAGCGTCGGTTCGTAAAACCAGCCATCGCCCACGCCGCTCGGACGCTTGCCGCCCAGACGCAGGCGCGCACCTTCAGCAATCGCATCAGCCACCAGGCCTTCAACCACCGCCAGTTGCTGCGCGGTGGCCATCGGGCCCATTTCGCTGTTGTCGTCCTGCGGGTTGCCGATGCGGATGCGTTGGGCGCGTTCGACCAGCCGGCTGACGAATTCGTCGTAGATGTCGTCTTGCACCAGCAGTCGCGAACCGGACACGCAGCTCTGCCCGGACGCCGCGTAGATCCCGGCGATGGCACCATTGATCGCGCTGTCGAGATCGGCGTCGGCAAAGATGATGTTCGGCGACTTGCCGCCCAGTTCCAGCGACAGCTTGGCGAAGTTTTCGGCGCTGCTGCGCACCACATGCCGGGCCGTGGCTGCACCGCCGGTGAAAGCGATTTTGCGGACAAGCGGGTGACGGGTGAGGGCGGCGCCGGTGCTCGGGCCGTAGCCGGTGACGACGTTGACCACGCCCGGCGGGATCCCGGCTTCCAGGGCCAGACGCGCCAGCTCCAGAATGGTCGCCGAGGCGTGTTCCGACGGTTTGATCACAATGGTGTTGCCGGCGGCCAGTGCTGGCGCCAGTTTGATCGCGGTCAGATAAAGCGGGCTGTTCCAGGGAATGATCGCCGCCACCACACCCATGGCTTCATGCACGGTGTAGGCAAACAGGTCAGGCTTGTCCAGCGGCAACGTGCCGCCTTCGAGCTTGTCGGCAAGACCGGCGGTGTAGTGGAAAAACTCCGGCAGATAACCGACCTGACCCCGGGTCTCGCGGATCAGTTTGCCGTTGTCGCGACTTTCCAGCTGCGCCAGTTGTTCCTTGTTTTCGGCGATCAGGTCTCCGAGACGACGCAACAGTTTGCCGCGCGCGGTAGCGGTCAAACCACGCCACGCCGGGCTGTCGAAGGCAGTCTGCGCAGCTTGCACGGCGCGTTCGACGTCGGCCTCATCCGCGTCGGGCAGCTCGGCCCAGGGCTCGGCCAGCGCCGGGTTGAGGCTTTCGAAGGTCTTTCCGGAGAGGGCGTCGACCCATTCTCCGCCGATGCACATCTGGAAGCGTGCGAGTGTCATGCAACGATCCCCTTTATATGGTTTTGTCGGGCGTGTGCGCTTTCGAGAAACTCCAGCAACAGCTGGTTGACCAGTCGCGGCGACTCTACCGGCATCATATGCCGTTGTTCGGGCAGCACGGCAACCTTCGCCCCGGGAATGCGTGCCGCCAGTTGCGCGGCCATTTCCGGGGTCGATCCGGGGTCCAGCTCGCCGGTGGCGATCAGCGTCGGTGCCTGGATGCTGCCCAGATCGTCGGCGCGGTACATGTCCTGGGTGGCGAACAATTCGTAAGTGGTCAGGTAACCCTGCGGATCGTTACCGGCGAGGGTCTGGCGGATCGCGGCGATCTGCGCCGGGTTGGCCGCCTGATATTCACGGCTGAACCAGCGCGACAGCGCCGCTTCGGCATTCGCGTCCGGCCCGTGTTCGGCCGCCTGCGCGGTGCGGGCAATGACCCCGGCGCGCTGTTCTTCGCTGCGGTTGAACACGCTGTTGAGCACCACCAGGCTTTTCAGGCGCTCCGGAAAATGCAGGGCAAACGCCCGCGCCACCAGACCGCCCATGGAAAAACCGATCACCGATGCCAGCGGCAATTGCAGGTGGTCGAGCAGCTCCAGCAACTGATCGGCATAACCGAGCAGGGTGGTGCCGCTCGCCGGTCGCGGACTGGCGCCGTGCCCGAGCATGTCATAGGCGATCACCCGGTATTGCGCGGCCAGGCCAACGATCTGGCCGCCCCACATTTCTTTGTTCAGGCCCACGCCGTGGATCAACACCACGGGGTGGCCCTGGCCGGTCGCCAGATAACTGGTGCCGGCCGGGGTGAGTTCAGCGGTAGGCCGAATCATGGAGCGCTCCTGCAATGCCTTTTTATTGTGCTGACCGGGCTTTTTCGGCGGCCAGTTCTTCCAGATCGATGTAGCGGTTGCCGATGCGCGGGTGCAGGCGACCACCGTCGGCGCAACCGAGCACCACGACGATTTCATCGGCGCGCGGGGCGTCTTCGATCTGCATTTCCAGGGTGATGTAGTGCGAGCGCAGGCCTTCGTCATCCTTGTGCATCATCGGGATCTGGATCGATGTGCCGGGACCGCCGCGCTTGTTGGTGAAGCTCAGGTAGCTCTTGGCCTTGACCGCTTCGCGGTAGTGGTTGCCGAAGCGCAGGGTGTGGATCACCGCCGAGGCGTGTTCGATCTCGCCATCGGCGCCGACCACTGCCGCTTTGCCATAGGCCTCGATCTTCTCGGCGCCGCCGATGATGCCCACCAGTCGCTCGACCATCATCGCGCCCAGGTCGGAGCAGTTGGCGCGGATCTGCGGCTTGAGGTCTTCGACAAAGCCGTTGCCGACCCACGGGTTCTTCATCACGACGGCCAGACCAGCCATGGTCACCGGGGTGTCGGACGCCTTGCCGCCTTCAATGAGGGTCTCTTCGACATAGCTGACGATCTTGCGAATTTCGAAACTCATGCGCTGCTCCGTAGGGGATAAAGAGTGTCTGTGCGTCTGATGGTATACCATAATACTGATCGCGCAAGTCCCCTGTGCAAGATTCCCTTCCATCAGTCGGACCAATGCCCGCGCATTCACCCTCTACCGCAATCACGAACACACCAGCATTCTCGCGAAAGCGGTGGGTCAGCCAGTGATGATGTTGACTGCAGCGCCGCCTTCGCGAGCAGGCTCGCTCCCACACTGGAATTCATTCGCAACACCAGCTTGCGCGGTTAACAAAAGATAACGTTGCGCCGATTGTCAGACGTTTCGAATGCCCGATAGGATGAGCCAGCTTCCGAAGTGGCTCTGGGTTGCGGGTTTCAGGACTATGCTTCTGACCAACCGTCGCTGGAGCACGCTTGCGGCGCCCTTGAAGGCCGAACGGCCTAACAATAATAAATAGGGGAAGGTCTATGAGTCGTTGCCGCCCGCCGGCGTTACGCAACACCGCGTTGCTGGCCACAGCACTCTCTCTGCTGGGCTTTGCCAGCCTGTCGGCGCCTGTCCTGGCCGCCGAAGCGCCCGCCGATGTGGTTTACGCCATCGAATCGGCCAAGGCCTCGAAAAGCCTGATGCTCGATGTCGTCCACGCCGGTTCACGGCTGGTGGCAGTCGGTGATCGCGGGCACATTCTCTACTCCGACGACCAGGGCAAGACCTGGACCCAGGCCAAGGTGCCGAGCCGCCAGTTGCTGACGGCGGTGTATTTCGTCGATGACAAGCACGGCTGGGCCGTCGGCCATGACGCGCAGATCCTCGCCAGTGAAGACGGTGGCCGGACCTGGACCAAACAGTTCGAAGACCTCAAGCGCGAATCGCCGCTGCTCGACCTCTGGTTCCAGGACCTCAACAACGGTCTTGCCGTGGGTGCCTACGGCGCCTTGCTGGAAACCACCGACGGCGGCAAGAACTGGCAAGACGTCAGCGACCGCCTCGACAACCAGGACCAGTTCCATCTCAATGCCATTGCCGCCGTTAAGGACGCCGGGCTGTTCATCGTGGGCGAGCAGGGCGCGATGTTCCGTTCCGCCGACTGGGGCCGGACCTGGGAAAAAATCGAGGGCCCCTATCAAGGCTCGCTGTTCGGTGTGATCGGCACCGCCCAGCCTTCCACGCTGCTGGCCTACGGGCTGCGTGGCAACCTCTATCGCTCCACCGACTTCGGCAGTACCTGGCAGCAGATCGAACTCAAGGCGGCGCGCGGTGCGCTGGAGTTCGGCCTGTCGGGCGCCACACGGCTCGACGACGGCTCCATCATCATCGTCGGCAACGGCGGCACGGTGATCAGCAGCAGCGACAACGGTGAAACCTTCAGCGTGTTCAACCGCCCGGATCGCATCTCGCTGTCGTCGGTCACCGCCGCCGGCAACGGCAACCTGATCCTGAGCGGACAGGGTGGCGTCCACACCACCACGCCAGACGGCACCGAGCTGGGCAAATGAGCCGAATCCATAATAAGAAGGCGGGGCTATGACTTCCTTGAGCACTCATCATCAGGACAAGGCGACGTTCCTCGAACGCCTGATCTTCAACAACCGCCCGGCAGTGATCGTGATCTGCCTGCTGGTCAGCATTTTCCTGTTCTGGCAGGCCACACTGATCCGGCCGTCCACCAGCTTCGAAAAAATGATCCCGCTCAAGCATCCGTTCATCGAGAAGATGATGGAGCACCGCAACGATCTGACGAACCTGGGCAACACCGTGCGCATTTCGGTGGAAGCGAAGGATGGCGACATCTTCACCCGGGAGTACATGGAGACCCTGCGCCAGATCAACGACGAGGTGTTCTACATCTCCGGCGTCGACCGTTCCGGCCTGAAGTCGCTGTGGAGCCCGAGCGTGCGCTGGACCGAAGTGACCGAGGAAGGTTTCGCCGGCGGTGAAGTGATCCCTCAGAGCTACGACGGCTCCCAGGACAGCCTCGACATGCTGCGCAACAACGTGCTCAAGTCGGGTCAGGTCGGGCGTCTGGTGGCCAACGACTTCAAGTCGAGCATCGTCGACATCCCGCTGCTGGAGTCCTACCCGGACCCACAGGACCAGGGCAAGTTGCTGGCGCTGGACTACCGTCAGTTCTCCCATGAACTGGAAGACAAGATCCGCAACAAGTTCGAAGCCCAGAACCCCAACGTCAAGATCCACATCGTCGGTTTCGCCAAGAAGGTCGGTGATCTGATCGACGGCCTGGTGATGGTGGTGATGTTCTTCGGCGTGGCGTTCGTCATCACCCTGATCCTGCTGCTGTGGTTCACCCACTGCCTGCGCAGTACCGTGGCCGTACTGAGCACCACGCTGGTGGCGGTGGTCTGGCAACTGGGGTTGATGCACTTCTTCGGGTTCGGCCTCGATCCGTATTCGATGCTGGTGCCGTTCCTGATCTTTGCCATCGGTATTTCCCACGGCGTGCAGAAGATCAACGGTATCGCCCTGCAATCGAGCGAGGCGGACAACGCCCTGACCGCCGCACGGCGCACGTTCCGCCAACTGTTCCTGCCGGGGATGATCGCGATTCTCGCGGATGCGGTGGGCTTCATCACGCTGCTGATCATCGACATCGGCGTGATCCGCGAACTGGCCATCGGCGCGTCCATCGGCGTGGCGGTGATCGTGTTCACCAACCTGATTCTGCTGCCGGTGGCGATTTCCTATGTCGGCATCAGCAAGCGCGCCATCGCCAAGAGCAAGAAGGACGCGAACCGCGAGCACCCGTTCTGGCGCCTGCTGTCGAACTTCGCCAGTGCGAAAGTCGCACCGGTGTCCATCGTGCTGGCGCTGATCGCCTTCGGTGGCGGCCTCTGGTACAGCCAGAACCTGAAGATCGGCGACCTCGACCAAGGCGCGCCGGAACTGCGTCCGGACTCGCGCTACAACAAGGACAACAACTTCATCATCAACAATTATTCCACCAGCTCCGACGTGTTGGTGGTGATGGTCAAGACCAAGGCTGAAGGCTGCTCGCGCTATGAAGCCATGGCGCCGATCGACGAGCTGATGTGGAAGATGCAGAACACCGAGGGCGTGCAGTCGGCGATCTCGCTGGTGACCGTGTCCAAGCAGATGATCAAGGGCATGAACGAGGGCAACCTGAAATGGGAAACCCTGTCGCGCAACCCGGATGTGTTGAACAACTCCATTGCCCGTGCCGACGGCCTGTACAACAACAGTTGCTCATTGGCGCCGTTGCTGGTGTTCCTCAACGATCACAAGGCCGAAACCCTGGACCGTGCGGTGAAAGCCGTGCAGGAATTCGCCAGGGACAACAACAAGGACGGTCTGGAATTCATCCTCGCGGCCGGTAACGCCGGGATCGAAGCGGCCACCAACGAAGTCATCAAACAGGCTGAACTGACCATCCTGATCCTGGTGTACATCTGCGTGGCGGTGATGTGCATGATCACCTTCCGCTCGTGGGCGGCGACCCTGTGCATCGTGCTGCCGCTGGTACTGACCTCGGTGCTGGGCAACGCGCTGATGGCGTTCATGGGCATCGGCGTGAAGGTGGCGACCCTGCCGGTGGTGGCGCTGGGCGTGGGGATCGGCGTGGACTACGGCATCTACATCTACAGCCGTCTGGAAAGTTTCCTGCGTGCCGGCCTGCCGTTGCAGGAAGCCTATTACCAGACCCTGAAATCCACCGGTAAGGCGGTGCTGTTCACCGGTCTGTGCCTGGCCATCGGCGTATGCACCTGGATCTTCTCGGCGATCAAGTTCCAAGCCGACATGGGCCTGATGCTGACCTTCATGCTGTTGTGGAACATGTTCGGTGCGCTGTGGCTGCTGCCGGCACTGGCCAAGTTCCTGATCAAGCCGGAGAAGCTGGCGGGGCAGAAGGGCAATTCGCTGTTTGCCCACTGATCGGCGAGCCTGAAACGAAAAAGCCGCAACCTCAGGGTTGCGGCTTTTTTATGTATTCAGGAAAGTTCGGTGCCGAGCACAACACTCAACGCACTGCGCGCATCATCCAGCTGCACCAACGTCGCATGCCGAGCCCCCAACGCATCCCGGTTCTCGATCGCGGTCAATATCGCCTTGTGCCGAGGCAACGCCAGTTCATGCAGATTCGGCCGCTGGTTGGAATGCTTCAGCGCTTCGGCAATCGCCACGGACAGCATGTTGCACAGGTTCGCCAGTAAATCGTTGTGGGTCGCATCGGCAATGCGGCTGTGGAAGTCCAGATCCGGTTGCAGCAAGGCTTCCGGGGTCGGTGCGGCTTCCATGCGCCGGTAGGCTTCGCCAATCGCGGCGATGTCGGCCTCGGTGGCGTGCTGGGCGGCGAGGGCGGCGGCAGCCGGTTCGATGATGCTGCGCACGCTGGTCAGCACATTGAAGAATTCATTTTGCGGGCTGCTTTGCATCAGCCAGTGCAGCACGTCCGGGTCGAGCATGTGCCATTCGCGGCGCGGCTTGACCACGGTGCCGACCCGCGGCTTCGAATACACCAGCCCCTTGGCCACTAACACCCGCGTGGCCTCGCGCAACACCGGCCGACTGACCGCGTATTCCTCACAGAGCAAGGCTTCGGCGGGCAGTTTGTCGTCGGGCAGAAAACGCCCGGAAACGATCTGCATGCCCAGTTCCTGAACGATGCGCGAATGCATGCTTTTGCGGTCGGAAGGTTTGCGGTAATCCATGGGGAGCGGCGCGATCCTGAGCGATGGAGATGCCGCGCATCATAGCAGGCACGACACAATCTTGAGGTGGATACACAAAGCAAATGTGGGAGCGAGCTTGCTCGCGATAGCGGAGTGTCAGCCAACCTGGATGTTGAATGATAAATCGCAATCGCGAGCAAGCTCGCTCCCACAGGGGCGGCGGTGTCAGTGGGAATGGCGCGGTACTTCAGCCCCTCGGCAACCGACGAGGAAGTCGAAATCACACCCCTGATCCGCCTGCAGCACATGGTCGATATACAGCTGACGATATCCGCCCACCAGCAATTGCTGCGGCGGTTGCAGATCCGCCATGCGCGCCGCCAGTTCGGCGTCCGGAATGTCCAGGTGCAGACGGCCATTGGCACAGTCCAGTTCGATCCAGTCACCTTCCTTCACCACCGCCAAAGGCCCGCCGGCCGCCGCTTCCGGGGCGACGTGCAACACGACCGTGCCGTAAGCGGTGCCGCTCATCCGCGCGTCGGAAATGCGAACCATGTCGGTCACGCCCTGCGCCAGCAGTTTCGCTGGCAAACCCATGTTGCCGACTTCGGCCATGCCCGGATAACCCTTCGGCCCGCAGTTTTTCATCACCAGAATCGAGTCGGCATCAACGTCCAGTTCCGGGTCGTTGATCCGCGCCTTGTACACATCGAAGTTCTCGAACACCACGGCGCGGCCACGGTGCTGCATCAGTTCCGGTGTGGCGGCTGATGGCTTGAGTACCGCACCCAGTGGCGCCAGGTTGCCGCGCAACACGCAGATCCCGCCGTCAGCGCGGATCGGGTTGTCGAGGGTGCGGATCACTTCGTCTTCACCATAGATCGGTGCGTCCCTGGTGTTCTCGCCGATGGATTTGCCATTGACCGTCAACGCGTCCGGATTCGGAATCAGATTGGCCTCGCCGAGGCGGCGCAATACAGCCGGCAAGCCGCCCGCGTAGTAGAACTCTTCCATCAGGAACCGTCCGGAGGGTTGCAGGTCGACGATGGTCGGCATGCCGCGACCGATGCGCGTCCAGTCGTCCAGATCGAGTTCCACGCCGATCCGCCCGGCAATGGCTTTGAGGTGGATCACCGCGTTGGTTGAACCGCCAATCGCCGCGTTGACCCGGATCGCGTTTTCGAAAGCCTCTTTGGTCAGGATCTTCGACAGCTTCAAGTCTTCGCGCACCATCTCGACTGCGCGCATGCCGGACATGTGCGCCAGCACATAACGCCGCGCATCCACCGCCGGAATCGCCGCGTTGTGGGGCAGGGATGTGCCCAGTGCTTCGGCCATGCAGGCCATGGTCGAGGCGGTGCCCATGGTGTTGCAGGTGCCGGCCGAACGGGACATGCCACCCTCGGCCGCGAGGAAGTCGTCAATCGTGATGGTGCCGGCCTTGACCTGCTCGCTGAGCTGCCAGACCACGGTGCCGGAACCGATGTCCTTGCCCTTGTGCTTGCCATTGAGCATCGGCCCGCCGGTGACGACGATCGCCGGCACGTCGCAGCTGGCCGCACCCATCAGCAGCGCCGGGGTGGTCTTGTCGCAACCGGTCAGCAGCACCACGCCGTCGATCGGGTTACCGCGAATCGCTTCCTCGACATCCATGCTCGCCAGGTTGCGGGTGAGCATGGCGGTCGGGCGCAGGTTCGACTCGCCGTTGGAGAACACCGGGAACTCCACCGGAAACCCGCCAGCCTCGATCACCCCGCGTTTGACGTGCTCCGCGATCTGGCGGAAGTGCGCGTTGCACGGCGTCAGCTCCGACCAGGTGTTGCAGATGCCGATGATCGGCTTGCCGTGAAACTGATGGTCGGCGATGCCCTGATTTTTCATCCAGCTGCGGTACATGAAGCCGTTCTTGTCGGCGGTGCCAAACCATTGGGCGGAGCGCAGGGTGGGTTTCTTTTCAGACATGATCGACTCTCTTATTGTAAGACTATTGTTTGCGAATATCGGCTAAACATAAGCTCAAAAACCGACATTTGGAAGTGTTGTTGGGTAATAAGTATTACTATATAGTCGTTTCGAGTGAGGGACGGCCCTGGCAATTTCTGCGAGAGGCGTCCCCGGAGGTTCCATAAAAACAACAATCGGAGACCGATCCCATGAGCCAGGAGCTGTGGCTTGTCCGGCGCATCACGCTGAAACTGATTCCCTTCCTGATCCTGCTGTACCTCATCGCCTATGTGGATCGCTCCGCCGTCGGCTTCGCCAAGCTGCACATGGGCGCCGACATCGGCATCGGCGACGCCGCCTACGGCCTCGGTGCCGGACTGTTTTTCATCGGCTACTTTCTGCTGGAGATTCCCAGCAACCTGATGCTCGAACGCTTCGGCGCCAGGCGCTGGTTCGCGCGGATCATGATCACCTGGGGTGCGATCACCATCGGCATGGCGTTCGTCCAGGGACCGCACAGTTTCTACGTGATGCGTTTTCTGCTCGGCGCGGCGGAGGCGGGGTTCTTTCCCGGCGTTCTGTACTACATCACCCAATGGTTTCCGGTGCGCCATCGCGGCCGGATTCTCGGGCTGTTCATCCTTTCCCAACCCATCGCGATGATGATCACCGGCCCCGTGTCCGGTGGCCTGTTGGGCATGGACGGCATCCTCGGTCTGCATGGCTGGCAGTGGCTGTTCATCGTCATCGGCACCCCGGCGATCCTGCTGACCTGGCCGGTATTGCGCTGGTTGCCGGACGGCCCGCAGCAAGTGAACTGGATGGATCAGGCCGAGAAGGACTGGCTGACCGGCGAGCTGAAGAAGGATCTGCAGGAATACGGCCAGACCCGCCACGGCAATCCGCTGCATGCACTGAAAGACAAACGCGTGTTGCTGCTGGCGCTGTTCTATCTGCCGGTGACCCTGAGCATCTATGGCCTGGGACTGTGGCTGCCGACCCTGATCAAACAGTTCGGTGGCAGCGATCTGGTGACCGGTTTTGTCTCGTCAGTGCCTTACATCTTCGGCATCGTCGGTCTGCTGATCGTGCCGCGCAGTTCCGACCGCATGAATGACCGCTACGGGCATCTGGCGGTGCTCTATGTGCTGGGCGCCATCGGCCTGTTCCTCAGCGCCTGGCTGTCGTTGCCGGTGGCGCAACTGGCGGCACTGTGCCTGGTGGCGTTTGCGCTGTTCTCCTGCACGGCGGTGTTCTGGACCTTGCCGGGGCGGTTCTTCGCCGGCGCCAGTGCGGCGGCGGGCATTGCCTTGATCAACTCGGTGGGCAACCTCGGCGGTTACCTCGGCCCGTTCGTGATCGGCGCGTTGAAGGAGTACACCGGCAATCTCGGTTCCGGTCTGTACTTCCTATCCGGCGTGATGGTGTTCGGTCTGGTTCTGACGGGCGTCGTCTATCGCTTGCTGGAGCGCAGGCATGTGCTGCCGGTCGAGCAGTTTGCGGCGAGTGCAAGGGGCGCAACGCGAACTTGAATGGCTGACACCGGCCCCTGTGGGAGCGAGCCTGCTCGCGAAGAGGCCGTCACATGCAACATCGTGGGTGGCTGACATGCCGCTTTCGCGAGCAGGCTCGCTCCCACAGGGATTGGCGGTGTTTTTGAGGAAAGAGGAGAGGATTTATGCATCTGGTTCAATTCGAATTGAGTAGCGGCGAGCGCCGTGTCGGGGTGGTCGAGGGTGGCCTGGTGCGCGAAGTGCAGGATGCGCGCACGGTTCGTGATCTCGCCCTGGCCGCGATTGAAGCCGGCAGCACCCTCGCGCAGCAGGTGCAGACCCTGGGCCTTGGCATCAGCCACGAGTACCCGCAGTTGCTCAAAGATCTGCGCATCCTGCCGCCACTGGATCACCCGGACCCTGCGCACATGCTGGTCAGCGGCACCGGCCTCACGCACCTCGGCAGCGCCTCGGCCCGGGACAAAATGCATCAGCAGGCCGGCGATGAAGCGGCGATGACCGACACCATGCGCATCTTCAAGTGGGGCGTGGAGGGTGGTAAACCGGCGGCGGGGCAGGCCGGGGTGCAGCCGGAGTGGTTCTACAAGGGCGACGGCAGCATCGTCGTGCGCCCCGGTCAGCCGTTCCCGCTGCCGCCGTTTGCCGAAGACGCCGGCGAAGAGCCGGAGATGGCCGGCCTCTACGTTATCGGCCACGACGGTAAGCCGTATCGCCTCGGTTTCGCGGTGGGCAACGAATTCTCCGATCACGTCATGGAGCGCAAGAATTACCTGTATCTCGCTCACTCCAAACTGCGCAGTTGCAGTTACGGCCCGGAACTGCGCGTCGGTGAACTGCCGCAGCATCTGGCCGGCACCAGCCGCATCCTGCGTGACGGTGAAGTGCTGTGGCAGAACGAGTTTCTCAGCGGCGAAGCCAACATGTGCCACAGCTTGGCGAACCTCGAATACCACCACTTCAAGTACGGCCAGTTCCTGCGTCCCGGCGACATACACATTCACTTCTTCGGAACGGCGACCTTGTCATTTGCTGACGGCGTTCGTACTCGGCCAGGCGATGTGTTCGAGATCAGCCAGGCCGAATTCGGCGCGCCGCTGGTCAACGGCATCGCCCCGGTCGCAGCGGCATTCCAACCGGGCAGCATCGGCACCCTTTAAGGAGATCCCATGACTCAGATTCTCGGTCACAACTACATCGGCGGTCGTCGCAGCGCGGCGGGCAGCGTCAAGTTGCACAGCATCGACGCGACGACGGGCGAATCCCTGCCTCACGATTTCATTCAGGCGACACAGGAGGAAGTGGACGCCGCTGCCAAAGCCGCCGCTTCTGCCTACCCGGCCTATCGCAGTTTGAGCGCCGAACGACGTGCACAATTTCTTGATGCCATCGCCGATGAACTGGATGGGCTGGGCGATGATTTCGTTGCACTGGTCTGCCGCGAAACCGCGCTGCCTGCCGGACGGATTCAGGGTGAGCGCGGTCGCACCAGCGGTCAGATGCGGCTGTTTGCCAAAGTCCTGCGGCGCGGTGATTTCTATGGGGCGCGTATCGACCTGCCGTTGCCGGATCGCCAGCCGTTGCCGCGTCCCGATCTGCGCCAATACCGCATCGGCCTCGGCCCGGTGGCAGTATTCGGCGCGAGCAATTTTCCGCTGGCATTTTCCACTGCCGGTGGCGACACCGCATCAGCGCTGGCCGCCGGTTGCCCGGTGGTGTTCAAGGCCCATAGCGGCCATATGGCCACGGCCGAACTCGTGGCCGACGCGGTGATTCGGGCGGCGGAGAAAACCGCGATGCCGAACGGCGTATTCAACATGGTCTATGGCGGTGGAGTGGGTGAGTGGCTGGTCAAGCATCCGGCGATTCAGGCCGTGGGTTTCACCGGTTCACTGAAAGGGGGGCGGGCACTGTGCGACATGGCCGCCGCGCGTGCGCAGCCAATTCCGGTGTTCGCCGAGATGTCGAGCATCAATCCGGTGATCGTATTGCCCCAGGCCCTGACCGTGCGTTCGGAAACCGTCGCTCGCGATCTGACGGCTTCGGTGGTGCAGGGTTGCGGTCAGTTCTGTACCAACCCCGGCCTGGTGATCGGCATCCGCTCGCCGCAGTTCACGGCGTTCGTCGAGCAGGTCGCCGCGTTGATCGGCGATCAACCGGCGCAAACCATGCTCAACACCGGGACACTCGGCAGCTACGGCAAGGGCCTGGAAAAACTGTTGGCGCACGCTGGCATCGAGCACCTGGCCGGAAACCCGCAGCAGGGCAATCAGGCGCAGCCGCAGTTGTTCAGGGCCGATGTCAGTCTGTTGATCAATGGCGATGAAGTGTTGCAGGAAGAAGTGTTCGGCCCGACCACGGTGATCGTCGAAGTGGCCGACAAGGCGCAACTCAGTGCAGCGCTGCATGGACTGCATGGACAACTCACGGCAACCATCATTGGTGAACAGGCAGACTTGGAACGCTTCCCGGAGTTGACGCCATTGCTGGAACAGAAGGTCGGACGGATTTTGCTGAACGGCTATCCGACCGGTGTCGAGGTCTGTGATTCGATGGTCCATGGTGGGCCGTATCCGGCGACTTCGGATGCTCGCGGCACGTCGGTCGGCACCTTGGCGATCGATCGTTTCCTGCGTCCGGTGTGCTTCCAGAACTACCCCGACAACCTGCTGCCGGAACCGCTGAAAAATGCCAACCCGCTGCGGATTCAGCGGCTGGTCGACGGCAAGCCTTCGCGCGAGGCGCTCTAATCCACAGCGAGATCCCTGTGGGAGCGAGCTTGCTCGCGAAGGCGGCCGTCCAGTCACTAGTTGATTGCCTGACACGCCGTATTCGCGAGCAAGCTCGCTCCCACAAGGGCTCAGCGGCTGCTTTGAGCTATCATTGCCACTTTCCCCCTGAAAGACATGAGCACCATGACTGCCGTACCCGACACCCTTCTCCACGCCCTCGAACATTGCGGTATGGTCGAAATCGATGGCCTGCACGCCTTCGAATTCGCCCTCGACGAAGACGACAACCTGCATATCGAGTGCATCGATGGCCGAACGGCCAAACATTGGGAGTTCACACCGGCTCAGGTGGCAGCGGCGACGTTTGACCAGGATCTGCAGAGCTGGTTGATCGTCGGCTACGCCAGCGACACCAAAACCGTCGGCGAACACCGTCTGGTCTGCCTCGGCGACGTACTCGGCAGCGGCGACGACGAGGATGAAACCGAATGAACATGCGTAAATTCTGGCCGCTGCTGATGGCCGGCAGTGTGGGTGCAATGGGCCTTTCCAGCGCGTCCGCCGAGAGCTACCAGCTGCTGGTCGGCTCCTACACCGCCGGCACCAGCCAGGGCATCTACCGGATGAACTTCGACAGCGCCACTGGCCAGATCGACGCCAAGCCGCTGCAAGTGATCAAGAGCGAAAATCCTTCGTGGCTGACGCTTTCCAAGGATCAGCACCGTCTGTTCGTGGTCAACGAAAACGGTCCCGGTCAGAAAGACCCGGTCGGTCGCGTCAGCAGTTATTCGATCGACCCCAAGACCCACGCCCTGACCCTGATCAATCAGGTGCAGAGTCTGGGCAACGAGCCAACCCACTCGAGCCTCAGCGGCGACGCCAGCCATCTGTTCGTCAGCAATTATTCGGTGGTCGAAGATCCGGGCGGCACCCTCGCGGTGTTGCCGGTGGGCAGCGACGGCAAGCTCAAACCGGTGGTGCAGATGAGCGCGCACCCGGCGAGTCGGGTCAACCCCGAGCGTCAGGCCTCGAACCACGTGCACTCGACGATTTCCTCGCCGGACGGTCGTTATGTGTTCTCCAACGACCTGGGCGCCGACAAGATTTTCATCTACCAATTCGACCCGAAAGCCAATCCGGAACTGCCGTTGACCCCGGCGAAAACCGCTTCGGTGCAACTGCCGGCAGGCAGCGGGCCGCGTCATTTGCTGTTCAGCGCTGACGGCAAGCACGCCTGGCTGACCATGGAAATGAGCGCCCAGGTCGCCGTGTTCGACTACAAAGACGGCGTGCTGACCCAGACGCAAATGGTTGACCTGGCGGCCGGCCAGCCGACGTCGGACAAAGCCGCTGCGGCGCTGCATGCGTCCGCCGATGGCAAATTCCTCTACGTCAGCAACCGCGGCACTGCCAATCAACTGCTGGTGTTTGCTATCGATCCTGCCAGCGGACAGCTCAAGGAACTGCAGCGACGTTCGGTGGAGGGTGATCACCCCCGTGAGTTCAGCCTCGACCCGAGCGGCAAATTTCTGCTGATCGCCAACCAGAAGAGCAACCAGATTGTCGTGGTCGAACGCGACGGCAAGACCGGTCTGCTCGGCAAAACCGTGCAAAAACTGCCGATGGACGCCCCGAGCGACCTCAAGTTTGTCGTGCGTCAATAAGCCGCAGGCCCCGGTTTACGGGGCCTGAAGTTTTGTATCAATCCTGCTGATAACAGGTAATGGTGCAAAGCATTTCAAGCGCGCAACCCTCGAGCGTTAAGTTTGCTTCACGGCCCGACCGGGCAAGCCAGCCAACTGAACACGAGGGTTACCGCCATGAACTTCAATCTCTTCTCCGTTATCGCCGCTTCTGCCATCTCCGCCACCGTTGCCCTGCCAGCCAGCGCCAACGTTGAAATCAGCGACAAAAAATCCCACACCCAGAGCTACACCCAGAAATACCTGCAACAAAGCGCCAACTTCTACGCCGCGCTGGATCACAAAGCTCAACACTGAAATTTCCGTCACGTCCAGGAACTGCCAAAGGCTGGGTTCTTTTGATCTTGTTTGAAAAAAGCAAAATCAAAAGAACCCAGCCTTCGGCAGTTTTTTCACGTGTGTATCGGCAGGTAATAGGTATTTTCAAACGGCAGGATAGGCCGGCTAAATAATCAACGAAGCTGATGGTTACTATGCCAAACCCTGAGTGGTTACCTCGGCTTTTTTGATTGATTCTGTGGACCTCGAAACATTGTCCACGGAGCACACATCATGGCCAGTTCAATCCTCACTTCCGCCAAACGCGGCGCCTACCTGGCCATCGGTCTGTACCTGGTCATGGTGCTGTTCATCAGCCTCTCGTCCCAATCGCAACACAGCTTCGATGCACCGATCCAGGTCGCGCATCCCGGCGTCCAGTTCGAACTCCGCTCGCAGAATGCAGCGTTGAGTTCAACAGAACTCGCGGGAGCCGTCGGAGTATGAAAGGCTACAGATTCTGGGTCATCGCCGGTCTGGCGATCATGACCAACGGCGCGTCCCTGTTGGGATTCGGTCAGGGCTCGGTGGGCGGGCTGGCCCGCGCCATAGAGGCCAACCACAGCATCGCGCACAACATCGAACGGGCCAATGCGCTGGGGCTGCTGGCTGGCAATCCACCGGTAAAAACCGAAGCGGGTTTTCTCGGCCCGTTCCAGGTCGATTGCTCGGCCATCGGCATGTGCCAGGTGCTGGCGTAAGGCGCTTACTTTTTCATGATGCCGGTGAACAGGTCCGATTCCAGAAACCGCCGCAACCAGGCCTGCAACCGCACAAAAGGCGTCGTCGCAAACCACTCGCGATCGACATGGGCGAACTGGCGGACGAAAGGCAGCAATGCGATATCGGCCAGGCAAGGATGATCGGTCAGCAAGTAGTCGCGGCCTTCGAGTAACTCATCCAACTGCTGCAAGAACCGCGCACCTTCGGCGCGATAAACCTCCATCGGTTGCTCCGGATAACGCTCGGCGTACTTGTAGCGGTTCAGGTGCACCTTGAACTCCTGATCATTGGCTTCGATCAGTTCGGCAATCCTGGCATCGCCGCCCAGCAGCCAGTTTTCCGGATCATTCTGCGCCAGGGCCCAGCGCATGATTTCCAGGCTCTCGTCGATCACCTGACCCTCCGCATCCAGCACCGGCACCGTGCCCTTGGGCGAGATCGCCAGCATCTCGGCCGGTTTGGCCTTGAGGCTGACTTCGATGATGTCCACCGGTACGCCCGAATAACGCAGGGCCATCCGCGCCCGCATCGCGTACGGGCAGCGGCGGAACGAATACAGCGTGTTCATTTCACCTCCACTGTGCTCAAGCCATTGCCCTGACGCTGTACCTGAATCTGCACCGGTATCCGCTCGTGCATTTCCTGCACGTGGGAAATCACCGCGACCTTGCGACCCTGCGCCTGCAAGCCGTCGAGGGCGTCCATGGCCAGTTGCAGGGATTCCGGATCGAGGCTGCCGAAACCTTCATCGATGAACAGCGATTCGATCTTCAGCGTGCTTGACGCCATCGAGGCGAGGCCCAACGCCAGCGCCAATGAGACGAGGAAGGTTTCGCCGCCGGACAGCGAATGCACCGAACGCAGTTCATCGCCCATTTCCGTGTCCATCACCAGCAGGCCGAGCATGCTGCCGCCGCGCTTGAGGCGATAGCGTTTGACCAGTTGGCGCAGTTGCGCGTTGGCGTGATGCACCAACAGATCGAGGTTGTAGGCCTGGGCGATCTTGCGGAACGTGTCGCCGGTGGCCGAGCCGATCAGGGCATTGAGCCGCGCCCAGCGCTGATACTCGGCATAGGCGTCGGCGATCTGCTGCGCCAACGCAGAGTTGGCGTTCTGCCGGCGCTGATCTTCGACTTGCTCGGCCCGCAGTTCGGCGCAGAGCTGTTCGCTGGCGCTGCATTGATGCTGCACCTCGGCGAGGGCCGTGTTGAGTTGTTCAGGGTCAAGGTTGCCGTTGTGCTGCGCCTGATGCTCCAGCAACTGGCGCTGGCGCTCCTGCAACAGCACGGTGGCGTACTCCAGGGCTTTTTCGTTGCGCTGCAAACGCTCGCGCAGTTCGCCGACCTGTGCGTCATCGACCTGCAGCAGAGCTTCGAGGCCGCCGTCATCCAGTTCCGGGTGGCGGGCGCGCCATTCGGCAATCTTGCCGGCCAGATCACGGTCCTCGGTTTCCAGCGCCTGCAAACGCTCTTGTTGCGCCTTGAGTTCGGCAGCGATTTGCACATGTTCCGTGCGCACGTCCTGCAAGGTCTGAGTCGTGGCGAATTCGGCATTGCGCGCCATTTCCACTGCCTGCTCAAGTTGCTGCTGCCAGTGTTCAGCGCAGTTGTGATCGCCAAGCAATTGCGCGAGCTTCTCCTGGCTGGCCTGTTGTTGCCCAGTCAATGCGCTCAGTTGTTGCTCGGCATGTTGCAACTGCTGCAAGCGGCTCTGCTGGCGGTCCTGTTCTTTCTCAAGCGTTTGTTGGCGTTGTTGCTGTTCGGCCAGCTCTTCCTTTTGCTGATCGATCTGCGCCAGGCGCTCGGCGATCTGCCGGTCAAGTTGCATGAAGGTCGCCGCCGGTTCGGCGCGCAAGGCTTCAAGGGTGTCGCTTGGCAGCAGCGTGGCGAAGGCGGCGAGTTCTTCGTCCAGACGCTGCCGGTCAGCGCTCAACTCGCGCTGTTGATTGCTCAGATGTTGCGCCGCTTGCTGCTGCTCAGTTTCGGCCTGACGCAATTGCCGGGTCAGACGCGCCGCGTCCTGTTGCAAGGTGAGCAGGGCGGTCTGGCGTTGTTCGTCCTGGGTGATGCTCTGGTTCAGTTGATCGTTCTGGCGGGCCAGCCAGGCAGCGCGTTTGTCGCTGTCCTGATTCAGCAACGAAGCGCCCAGCGGATGTGCCTCGATACTCGGCGTCAGCGCTTGCTGTTGCGTCGCCAGTTGCTCCTGCTGTTGCAGCAGTTCTTTTTGCCGCGCAATCACACCGCCGACCTCGGCGCGCAGTTCCGTGAGTTTTTCCTTGAGTTGATCGACCGCTTGCTGGGCGGCGGCCTGCTCGCCTTCATCGTGGCGGCCGAGGCTTTGCAGCAGTGCTTCCGGCTGGTGATAGGGGTGCTCGTTGCTGCCGCAGACCGGACACGGCTGATCGTCCTGCAACTGCGCACGCAGTTCTTCGACACTGGCACTGCGGGCCAGCCGCTGACGTTCGAGCAATTCGCGGGTGACGCTGAGGGTCTGTTCGGCAAGGGTAAGCTCGGCCTTGGTTTTCACCCCGTCCTGAGTCAGGCGCTCGCGCTCCTGCTGCGCATCGAACTGACGCTGCTGCAGTTCGCCGCCACGTTTGTCCAGTTCCTGTTGGCTGGCCCAAAGACGTGTCAGCTCTTCGATGGCGCGCAGTTGTTTGCGGTTGTCCTGCAACAGAGTGCCAAGGATGCCGATCTGCTCGGCGACGGCGTCCGGCTCGGCACCGGCCTCTTTGAACAGCACCTCCAGCTGCTGCTTCTGTGTCGCGAGTTCTTCGGTTGCACGGGCTGCGTTCTGTTCGAGATTCGCCAGTTCGCTTTGGCCCTTGTTCAGCCGGTTGCCGATCAGCATCAGTTGCTGCAAGCGGTCGCGGTAGGCATTCCAGGCTTCACTCAACGGTGCCAGATGAATGCTTTGCTGCAGATCGGCGGCGATGCGCTGCAAGCGTTCGGCGACCTGTTTTTGCTGATCGAGCAGGGTCTGGATTGCGCTCTGGCCTTGAGTGCAGGCCTGTTCGGCTGAATGCTTCGCTTCGGTGCCGGAGGCGACATCCTTGGCGAGGCGGGCGAGGGCGCTTTGCTCGTCGAATGCTTCACGCAACAGTGGCGTACTTTCAGTCTGTTGCTTCTGCGCTTCGGCCAGGGCGTTTTGTGCAGCACTCAGGTCTTGTTCAAGTTGAGTCTGGCGCTCAGTCAGCTCGCGTTGTTTGTGGGTGTTCGCACTGATCTGTGCAGCCAATGGCGTCAGCAGCGCATCGAGTTCGGCCTTGCGCGCGAACTGGTGCCGTTGCGGGGCGAGTTGTTCAAGGCGCGTCAATCGCAGGCGTTCCCCGGCCAGCGTGTCGCGCTCGTGTTCGGCGCTTTGCAATTGCTCGGCCGCCGCTTGTTGTGCGTCCTGCAGCACGTGCAGATCCTTGAGCCAGGAGTGCTGCTGCTCAAGCTGTTTGAGCCGGGCCTGCTGCAACTTCAGTTCTTGCTGGGCGGCGTCGAATCGTGCGTCGAGTTCGGCGCGAGCCTCGGGCGGCAGCGGTGTCACGCCGCTGGCCTGATCCTGCAATTGCTTGTGGGCTTCGCGTGCCTCTTTGGTCTTGTCGAAGGCGCGACGGCCAAGGCGGGTATAAAGCGCGGTGTCGGTGAGTTTTTCCAGCAGTTCGCTGCGGTCGTTGTCGTCGGCCTTGAGGAACGCGCTGAACTCGCTCTGGGCCAGCAGCACGGCGCGGGTGAACTGCTCGAAATTCAGGCCCAGTGCGGCTTCGAGCTGAACCTTGTACTCGCCTTTCTGGCTGGCGAGCAGTTGATCCTGATCGATGTCGCGCAGGCTCTGACGGCTGGCCTGCAACTTGCCGCCGGCCTTTTCCCGGGCGCGGTTGGCTTCCCAGCGCGCGCGATAGCGGCGGCCATCGACGCCGACAAAATCCACCTCGGCAAAACCTTCGCCCGTACCACGACGCAGCAGGGTGCGCGGGTCGCCAGTGGCGATTTCGCCGTCGGCGTCCGGGACCTTGGCGTCACGCCCGGTGTTGTTCAGACGCGGTACTGCGCCGAACAACGCCAGGCACAAGGCATCGAGCAAGGTACTTTTGCCGGCGCCGGTGGGGCCGGTGATGGCGAACAGACCGGCGCTGGCCAACGGTTCGGCGGTGAAGTCGATCTCGAACGGGCCGGCCAGCGAAGCAAGGTTCTTCAAACGAATGGCGAGAATCTTCATGGCTGCTCGCCCTCCATTTGTACGTCTTGCAGCAGTTCGGCAAAGTCCTTGAGGGTTTGCTCGTCGACCTCGCTGCCGTAGTTGTCGAGCCAGGCGCGGCTGAACAGTTCCTGCGGTGTGAGCTGGTCCAGATCGATCAGCGCACTGCCGTCCTCGGCGCCGTCAGCGCCACGATTGCCGGCGTATTCGGCGGCGATTCGCACCAGTCGCACGGCCTTGCCTTGCAGGGCGCTTTCGACCTGATGGCGCAGGTCCGGTTGCGGTTCGTCGAGGGTCACGCGCACTTCCAGCCACGGCTGGCGCTGGGGTTCGGCCAGCAGATCGATGTTCGGGAGATCCGCCAGTTGCAGCAGGATTTCCGCCAGCGGCGCAGGGCCCAGGCGTTGCAGATTGACGGAGCGGGGAATCAATATCGGCTCGACGCTCACCAGTTTTTCGCCATCCAGCACGACGTCGAGAATCTGGTGTTGATAGCTGATTTCCGAGAACGACAACGGGATCGGCGAGCCGCTGTAGCGAATCCGTTCTTCGCCGTTGACCTTCTGCGGCTTGTGCAAATGGCCGAGGGCGACATAGCTGATGCTCGGCCCGAACAGGCTGGCCGGCAGGGCTTCGGCGTTGCCGATGATCAGGCTGCGCTCGGAGTCTTCCGACACCGAGCCGCCGGCCATGTGCGCGTGGCTGATGGCGACCAGCGCCTGGCCCGGCTGGCGCCTGGCGTTGGCCGCGTCGATCAGCCATTCATGCACCTGGCCGATGCCGCGCAAATAGTTGTCGCCCAATTGCGCGCCGGTCACCTCGGCAGGCCGCAGGAACGGCAACGCCAGGCACCATGCGGCAATCTCGCCGGACGCATCCGGCAGCGGCAGCAGCAGGCGTTCCGCATCGAGCTGCCCGTCGTCCAGCCACAACACCCGACCCAGCGCATGGGTACGCAAACGCCGCATCAACGGCGCTGGCAGCTCGATTCGCGAGCCCGAATCGTGGTTGCCGGCAATCATCACGATAGTCAGCAACGGCTGCTGCTCGTGGGCGCTGACGATGAAATCGTAAAGGCGTTCCTGGGCTTTGACCGGTGGATTGACCGTGTCGAAGATGTCACCGGCAATCAGCAGCACGTCCGGCTGCGCCAGCTTCATTTGACGCAACAGCCACTCGAGAAAACAGGCGTGCTCGAAATCGCGCTCCTGGCCGTGCAGGTTCTGTCCAAGGTGCCAGTCGGAGGTGTGAAACAGACGCAAGGCTGACTCCGCAATATAAAAAGGTGATGGCCGCGTGGATGTGAAAGCGGCGAAAGAGGGGGAGTTTACAGATTATTGCGACATGCAGGCTTGTGCGGACGGGTACGGATTCCTGTTGGCTGAGAGTTCCTGCGTCATTGCCTGTCAGGCATTTCTCTTTAGGGAAGCGTCGCCTGCATGTTTTCCGGATTTCAGTGCGTGATCTGCGAAATCTCCTGCATATCCACCGGATCGGGACGATTTTCTCCATGTCGTTGATCGATAACACTGTTTTGGCGAAACCATTAATTGACGTCAAAATGATGGCTATCTAATATCGCGCCACTATTTTGATGTCATTTTTCTGGTGGAGTGATCGGGTGTGTTCGCCCGGTGCAATACCTGGTCCTGTTGAAGCCCGGATTTTGCTTCCGGTTCATGCCTGCTCCCGAGATTCTGAAATGGATATTCGCCTCCTGACCTTCATGGCTGGCCAGCCTTCTGCGGCCGTAAAAAATCGCAATACCTTTTGGGGCATGCCCAAGCGCGGGCTGGCGTTCCTGCTGGCCAACGTCATGTTCTGGCAACCGATGTGGGCGCAGGCAGACGGGATTGTGGTGGCGAATCCGGGCACCACCCTTGATCGCGCTGGCAACGGCGTGCCGATCGTCAACATTGCCACACCCAACGGCGCGGGGCTGTCGCACAACCAGTTTCATGACTACAACGTCGGCGCGCAGGGCGTCATCCTCAACAACGTGGCGGCGCAGACCGGGCAGACGCAACTGGGCGGGATCATCGTCGGCAACCCCCACCTGACCAATCGGGTAGCGGCTCAGGCGATTCTCAACGAAGTCATCAGCGGCAACCCGAGCCAGTTACGTGGCTACACCGAGGTGGCGGGGCAGTCGGCGCGGGTGATCGTCGCCAACCCGTATGGCATCACCTGCAACGGCTGCGGCTTCATCAACTCGCCGCGTGTGACCTTGACCACCGGCAAACCGGTGCTGGATGGCGCAGGCCGGCTGGATCGTTTTCAGGTCGATCAGGGCTCCGTCGCCATCGAAGGTGCCGGCCTTAATGCTACCAACGTCGACCGCTTTGAGATCATCACCCGCAGCGCAAAGATCAATGCCGAGATCCAGGCACAGAACCTGACCATCGTTGCCGGTCGCAACGATGTTAACGCCGAAACGCTTAACGCCACCGCGCGGGTCGATGACGGCACTGCCAAACCGCAACTGGCGATCGACTCTTCGGCCCTCGGCGGTATGTACGCCGGGGCGATCAAACTGGTCGGCACCGAGGCCGGGGTCGGGGTGAAACTGGCCGGCAATGTGGCGGCCAGCGGTGGTGATATCCAGATCGATGCCAACGGCCAACTGACCCTGGCGCAGACCTCCGCCGCGAACAACGTGAACATCACGGCGGCCAGCCTCGACGCTCAAGGGCCGGTGTATGCCGGTGTGAACGTGAATGTACAGACCCAGGGCAACCTGACCAACCGCCAGACCCTCGCCGCGCGGGACAACATCAGCCTGACCGCCGGCGGCCAATTGACCAACAGCGGCATCATCGAAGCCGGGGTCAATGCGGACAACAGCCGCAACGCGGCAGGCAACGTCGCCATCAGGGCGAGCAGCATCGATAACAATGGCAAAAGCGTGGTCGCGAGCCGCGATTTGACGGTCGCGGCGGCACAGACCCTGAACAATCAGGGCGGTACCTTGAGCTCGCAAAACACGCGCGTGACCGCAGGCACTCTTGATAACCAGAACAAAGGTCGCGTACTGAGCACGGGGGCTCTGAGTCTCAACGCCAGCCAGGTACTCAACACCAGCGGTCTGATTAAGAGTTCTGGGCGTCTGGATGCCGACATTGGTCACTTGAATAACCGCAGTGGCGAACTGTCGAGCCTGCAAAGTGCGACGTTGCGCATGGCAACGCTAGACAACGTTGCAGGGTTGGTAAATGCCGGAAAAACCTTGAGCATTTCCGCTACCGGCCAGATCAACAACCAGAGTGGCAAGTTGACCTCCCTTGACAACCTGACGCTCAAGGCTGGCCACATCGTCAACAGCGACAAGGGCCGGATCGCCAGCAACGGTGCGTTGTCGGTCAATACAGCAAGCCTGGATCAACACGAAGGTGGACAACTCACCAGCGATGCGTCGCTGATGCTGGACCTCAACAACGGCGCCTTGAACAACCAGAAGGGTCTGATCAATGCACCGTTGCTGGTTCTGAAAAACCTGCAACAGGTCGATAACCGTAGCGGTGAAATCTCCAGTGCCCAGGCGTTCACTCTGGCTGCCGACAGCCTCGACAACAGCAACGGCAAACTGTTGAGCAATCAGGCGTTGACCCTGCAGGTGCTGCACGCACTGACCAATATCAAGGGACTCATCGGCGCGAGCCGCATCGATGCCCGAGTGGGTAGCCTGAACAACAATGGCGGTACTTTCACCAGTCGCGCCGACCTGGATCTGCACGCTGACGGTCAGCTCGACAATCAGGACAAAGGACTGATCAACGCCACGCAAAATCTCACCATCACCGCCGCCAATGTGAACAACCAGAATGGCGGCTCGCTGCTCGGTAGCGCCATCGCCATTGATTTCAGCGGTTCGATAGGCGACCTCAACAACAGCAAGGGCCTGATTACGACCAAAGGCCAGTTGAGCATCAATCATCTGCGGGATCTGGACAACCAGGGCGGTGAACTCTCCAGCGACCTGAGTTACACCCTTGTCGCGCGAAATCTGGACAACAGTGACGGCAAGCTTTTCAGTCGTCAGCGGCTGGATCTGAACGCTGACAGCACGCGCAATCTCAACGGCC
Source organism: Pseudomonas sp. KCJK9016 (assembly GCF_046231795.1). Lineage (NCBI taxonomy): Bacteria > Pseudomonadati > Pseudomonadota > Gammaproteobacteria > Pseudomonadales > Pseudomonadaceae > Pseudomonas > Pseudomonas sp. KCJK9016. Next base: position 223,227 of record NZ_JBJJMM010000007.1, read on the forward strand.
TGATTTCCGGGTGGCAAAACCTGAGCCTGCTCGGTGGCAGTCTCGACAATCGTAATCACGGTACGTTGTCCAGTCGTGATGGCGACCTGTTGGTCGACCTCACGGGCGACATCCGCAACAGCAATACCGGTGCACTGGCCAGCAAAGGCATTTTGAAGATCGCTGCGGCCAACATCGATAACTCGGACAAAGGTGCGCTCTCGAGTGAGGGCGCGCAGACCCTGACCGTCACCGGTACGTTGAACAACGGACAGGGTGGCCAGATCGACAGCGGCGCGGTTCTGGATATCACCGCCAAACGTCTCGACAACACCCATGCAACCATCAACGCCAAGCAGGACATCCGTTTCACCGGCACAGACCTGGATAACACAGAAGGGGTTCTGGCCAGTGAAGCGGCTGTCAACCTGGACTTACTCAGCACGCTGACCAATACCAAGGGCCAATTGGTCGGTGTTGGCCCGCTAGTGATTGCCCGGGCGACGCAAATCAATAACCAGGGTGGCAAACTGGTCAGCCAGAAATTGCTCAGCCTGTCGACCGGCGGCCTCGACAACCGCAATGGCGGCACCGTCGCTGCTAACGATAACCTTGCGATCACCGCCAGCGGTGCAGTGCAAAACAGTGGCGGCCTGATCTACAGCGACGCCGCTGATCTGCAACTGGCCGCTGCCAGCCTCGAAAACGTCAAGGGAACCCTGCAAAGCGAAGGCGCACTCACTGCGAACGTCGGCGGCGCCATCGATAACCAGAGCGGTCGTTTCGTTGCCAAAACCGGCGATCTCAACATCAGCGCTGCCAGCCTCGACAGCCGTGGCGGTGTGCTCTCCAGCCTCAAAAGCGCTTTTACCGCGCAGATCGGTGGTTTGTTGCGTAATGGGCAGGGCGGGGTGATTCAGGCTCAGCAACTGACGCTCAAGGCCTTGGCCGGTCTCGACAACGAGGCTGGACGGATCGCGGCACAGAGCGGTGACGCGACTATCTATCTGGGCAGAACCGGAAGTTTCAATAACCGCAACGGCGTACTGGTCGCCAGGCAACACGTCAGCGTTACCGGCAAAGATTTTGACAACAGTGGCGACTCGGGTGGCCAGGTTGCCGGTCAGCAGATCGACTTCAGCTTGAGCGGCGCCCTGTACAACCGCAAAGGCATCGTCGAAAGCGCCAGCACCCTGAGCATAGGCGCGGCCAGTATCGATAACCAGACCGGTCAATTGCGCGCATTGGGCAGCAGCGGCAAAACGGCGTTTACCCTCGGCGGCCTGTTCGATAACCGCAACGGCACCGTAGAAAGTGCCAACAATGACCTCAGCCTCGGCGCGGATGGATTGTTGAACGGTGGCGGTAACGTGTTGCATGTCGGTACCGGAATCTTCGACATCGCCACCGGCCAGCTCGGCAGTGCTGGCGGCAGCTTCGTCACACGCGGTGGACTGACGCTGACAGCCGATGGCTGGACCAACAGCAGTCTGATCCAGGCCGATCGTCTGACGGTCAACATCAACAACCTCAACCAGACGGCGAGCGGGCAGTTGCTGGCCGTCAGCAAACTGACCGGGAACGGTGGCAGCTGGAATAACGACGGGTTGATTGCCAGTGACGGCGCTCTGGATCTGACATTGTGGGGCAGCTATTCCGGGAACGGTCGCACCAGCAGTCTTGGTGACTTGGTGCTCAAGGCCAATCAGCTGGATCTCAACGCCGGGACCAGCATTGCCGGTGGCGGCAACACCACCATCAATATCAATGGCGTATTGAACAACCAGGGGCGTCTGACATCCGCCGGTGATCTGACCCTGGGCGCCGCCAACATCAATAACTACGGCACCATCGGTTCCGGCAAAGAACTTACTCTGACCACCAATGCCCTCCTGAACAGCGGGGGCCTGATCACCAGTGGCGGCGACATGCGTCTGTTGCTGGCCAGTTTCACCAATGCTTACGGCAATGTGTATGGGCTGAATAACGTACACATCGGCCGGGATCGTGACAGTGGCAAAGCCGATTTGCTGGACAATCGTTCAGGCGAGATCTACAGCGCGCAGGACCTGACCATCAATGCCCTGACCGTGAACAACGTGAGGGACATTCTCGAATACACAGCACATGAAAAAAGCTCGGTGGTCATCACCCAGCTCGATTGCAATCTGATCCCGATTGCCGGGTGTGATTTTCGCAGTGGCGGTCGACGCAACGGGCATTGGGAGATCGCCGAGACCGATCGCCTGAAAGTCGACAACAGCAGCGCCGCCGCGAGTCTGACCAGCGGTGGCAACATGTCGATCAACGCCCAGGCTCTGAACAACAGCAGCAGTACCATTGCCGCCACCGGAAACATTTCGGTCAATGCCGGCACCATCACCAACAAGGGCGTGCAAGAGCAGGAGATCATCACCAAGCGTACCTACTGGAACTACGTTGACCAGATCTACGCCACAGAGCCCGCTGCCAAAGCGTTCAACGAAAAGAACGGAGGCACGCCGTCGCCTACTGTCGAGGCAGATCTGAGTCGTTTCATCAGCATGCTCGGCGGTGGCAAGCTCACCGAAAGCATCGTCACCGTCCCCGGATCCGGCAGTTCCTATGACGCCGTGATCCAGGCCGGTGGCAACATCACATTGAATGCCACCCAGACCATCGACAACAGTGTGGTGCGTCCTTACTACAGTTACGTCGCGGCAGGCAAAACCAACACCGATACGGGCGCTGGCAGTGGCTACTCCACTGTGGTCAAGATCAACCCGCAACTGCCGCCGGATCTCGCCCAGCAGCAGGTCAGCCCGGTCGACCTGCCAGGTTTCAGCTTGCCGACGGGCCAGAACGGCCTGTTCCGCCTGAGCTCCGAAGGCAGCAGCAATCCGACCGCCACTGGCCCGCAAAGCTGGACGCTAAGCGGTGGCAAAGTCACCGCTGATCCATCGGCAACCCCGATAACCATCAATCGGGTACAAGGCCTGCCGAGCAACACTGGCAAGTCCCAGCCGCACAAATACCTGATTGAAACCAACCCGGTACTGACCGATCTCAAGCAGTTCATGAGCTCGGATTATCTGCTCAAGGGGCTGGGCTACGACGCCGACCAGAGCGCCAAGCGTCTGGGCGACGGCCTGTTCGAACAGAAACTGGTTCAGCAGGCCGTCGTGGCTCGCACGGGGCAGCGTTTCATCGATGGGCAGACCTCCGACGAGGCGGTCTACAAGTACCTGATGGACAACGCCATCGCCAGCAAGAACGCGTTGAATCTGAGTGTGGGCGTCACCCTCAGTGCACAGCAGGTCGCGGCGTTGACCCACGACATCGTCTGGCTCGAAGAGCGTGAAGTGAACGGCGAAAAGGTCTTGGTGCCGGTGCTGTACCTGGCCAATGCCAACAACCGTCTCGCGTCCACGGGCGCGTTGATTCAGGGCAAGGACGTCACGCTGATTGCCGGCGAAAACCTGGAGAACTCCGGCACGTTGCGCGCCAGTCAGAACCTCGATGCAACAGCCAAGAAGGATCTGGTGAGCAGCGGTCTGGTCGAGGCTGGCAATCTCCTGAAGTTGACGGCGACCGACAACCTGACGAACAAGGCAGGCGGGATCATTTCCGGTCGCGACGTCACGCTCACCGCCGAACATGGCGACGTGATCAACGAGCGTACCGTGACCACCCATCGCAGCAGTGACGGCCGCCTCAGCGAAGACACCGACTTCGTCGACAACGCGGCGCGTATCGAAGCGGCGAATGCTCTGGTTATCGGCGCCGGTCGCGATATCAACAACAGCGGCAGCGTGTTGAAAAGCGGTGGCGATACCACGCTGACGGCTGGGCGCGATGTGCACATCGACTCGACCGAACAGACGACTGACCGCAGCAATACCAACTATCAGTATTCGACGGTCAAGCAACATGGCTCGGACGTCAACGTCGGCGGCACGCTCCAGGTTACGGCTCAGCGTGACGTCAGCGTTGTGGCGAGTAATGTCGAGGCCAAAGGCAACGTCGACATCAATGCCAAAGGTGACCTGACGATCAGCTCTGCGGCTGACGAATCCCATGCCACCGGCTGGAACAAGAAGTTCCGTGCGGAGGAGGATCACGTCGCCCAGCAATCGAGCGTGATCAAGGCTGGTGGAAGCCTGACGCTCAATGCCGACAAGGATCTCAACCTGATCGCCAGCCATGTCAAATCGGGTGGCGAGGCTTTTGTCTATGCTGGCGACGACCTGAACCTGCTGACCGCTGATAACCTCGATCACTCGTTTTACACCAAGACAACGAAGGGCAGCTTCGGCAAGAAAAAATCCGTGATGACCGAAAGCGAACGTATCGCGTCGGTCAGCTCGAGTATCGATTCAGGAAGCAAGCTGGTGATGTCGGCAGGTCAGGACATCAATGCACAAGGGGCAAAAGTCAAATCCGATGGATCGTTGCTGGCGACTGCCGGCCATGACATCAACCTCGACGCGGCCGAAGACTATGCCAGCCAGGCCAGTGCCTCTTCGAAGAAGAACTGGAAATCCAGCAAATCCAATAGTGGCGAGGCCACTCAAACCCGCTTGAACAGCACCGAGTGGGTTGCCAAGAGCATGGAGCTAAAGGCCGACAATGACATTGCGTTGAAAGCTGCTTCGTTGCGTGCAACGGATGACATCACGCTGACAGCCGCCAATGATGTGTTCATCGGCGCCGCTCAGGAAACACAAACCTCCAGCCAGTCGCGGAGCTCCAGCAAGACAGGGGCGACGATTACCGGGCTGCTGTCCAACACGCAGAAGTCGCAACAGGGGCAACAATCGTCCACCGAAAGCATCGGCAGCGATATCAGCGCCGGCAGCCTGCAGATCAAGAGCGGCCGGGACACGGTGGTTGAAGGCAGTACGCTGGTGGCCGACAAGAACATCGGTATCAACGCCGGGCGCAACCTGGAAGTCATCAGCGCTGAAAACACCACGACCGCCAGTTCCTCTTCAGGCAGCAAGAAGGTGGGCGAGATCGGTTCCTGGTGGCAAGGCGCGACCGGGATCGTCAAGACCAAGGAATCAGATCAGAGCACCACGACTCGCCAGTCGGGCAGCCAGATTGCTTCGCTTGGCGGCAACGTCCTGCTGACGGCCGGCGATCATTACACCCAGACGGCCAGCCAACTGGTCGCGCCGGTGGGGGATATCGGGATCACGGCCAAGCACGTGGATATCGGTGAGGGCTACGACACACTGAGCTCTACCAAGACCGCCAGCACCAATCGCACTGCCGTCGGTGGCACGGTGAGCATCCCGCTGGTTGATGCGCTGCGCGGCATTCAGCAAATGGGCGAAGCCGCCGGAAAAACCACCGACGGACGAATGCTTGCACTCGCTGCCGTGAATGCGGCCATGAGTGCCGATCAAGCGGTAGACGCGGCCAAGGCGTTGAAGGAAGACCCTCGGGTCGGAGTGAAGGTCAGCGTCAACCTGAGCAATAGCCAAAGCAAGATGAACAGCAGCCAGAGCGGCAGCAATGTCGTCGGCAGCGGCGTGATTGCGGGTGGCAACATCAACATCGTCGCCAAGGGTGCCGGTGCCGACAGCAACATCAATGTGGTCGGTAGTCGCATCGAGGGCGGTGGCGATGTTTCGCTGAACGCCGATGGTGCGATCAATCTTCTGTCTGCACAAAACACTGCGCATCAGGAGAGCACCAACAGCAACAGCGGCTGGAGTGCCGGGATCGGTTTCGGCTTCGGCGAACAAAACGGCTTTACCCTTGAGCTTGCCGCTAACAAGGGCCGTGGCAGCAGCGACGGAGACGACGTCACGCACACCAATACCTCGGTCAAATCTGGTGGCACGCTGAACCTGAAGAGTGGTGGCGACACCAACATCAAGGGCGCCACCGCCAGCGGCGAAACGGTCAAGGTCAACGTGGGCGGTGATCTCAATATTGAGAGCCTGCAAGACACCAGTACTTACACCTCCAAGCAGTCAAGCGCCAACGTCGGCCTGAGTGTCTGCGTGCCACCGTTCTGCGTCGGCAACAGCAGCGTCAGCGGCGGCGTTTCCCAGCAACACATGCATAGCGAGTACGCCAGCGTCTCCGAGCAGTCGGGCATCAAGGCTGGCAATGGTGGTTTCCAGGTCGAGGTAAAGGGCAACACGGACCTCGTCGGGGCGATCATTGCCAGTACTGACAAAGCGGTGGCCGATGGCAAAAACACTCTGAGCACCGGCACGCTGACCACGTCGGACGTCAAGAACAAGGCTGATTACGACGCAACCAGCATCAATCTGAGTGGTGGTTTCGGAGGCAATATCGGCCGCGATGGCAAGGGCAACGCCAGTGCTACGGCCAACCCTAACGGCCCCAATGTTCCCAACAAAGGTGGTGTGAGTGTTTCGACCCCGGTGGCGCTGTACGCCGGCGACAGTTCCAGCAGCACTACTCACAGCGGCATCAGCGGTGCGGCCGTAACCATCACCAATGGTGCCAAGCAACAGGAAATGACTGGTCAGACGGTGGAGCAGGCAATTGCCGCCATCAATACCGATGTTTCCAGTGAGCGTGATGGCAGCAACAAGCTGAAGCCGATTTTCGATGCCAGGGAAATTGGTGCCGATTTCGAAATTGTCGGCAAATTCGTGCAGAACGTTTCGCAGTTCATCGAGAGTCGCGCGCGTGAAATTGATGACAAGAAGAAACAGGCTGATCTTGAGTACGCGGCAGCGAGTAATCCGAACCTGTCTGAAAAGGATCGGCTGACACACCACGAAAACTATCTGCAACTTCAACAGCAGATAAAACAGGTTGGCGATAACTGGGGGGCGGGCGGTACCTACCGGCAAATTGCAACTGCCTTGGTCGCGGGTATCAGCGGAGGCGTTACGGGCAGTAGCGCGCAATTTGCGCAAAACATGCTGGTCAACTACGTCCAGCAGCAAGGCTCGTCGTACATCGGCGACCTGGTGAAAAAAGGCCTGAAAGAGGGCAGTCCGGAACACGCGGCTCTGCATGCAATTCTTGGTTGCGCAGGCGCTGCCGCCAGCAACCAAAGCTGTTCGGCGGGGGCATTGGGTGGTTCGGCCGCCAGTGTACTGGCCGGCCTGTTTGCAGACTCCGACCCGAATGAAACCGCAATAGAACGCGAAGCCAAACGCAACATCATCACCAGTCTGGTGACCGGCATTGCGGCCATGAGCAGTCCGAACGGCGCGGCGACGGCAAACAATGCAGCGACAGCCAACATTGATAATAACTGGCTGGCAACGCAGCAGTTCGTTCAGGCCAAAAAGGAGATCGATGCAGAGCCGAATCTCGCCAAGAAGCTGGCGATCATCGCGAAGTGGGGACTCACTTCTGCACGGCAGGATCTGCTGACCGCTTCCGGAGTCATGAAAGGCTTCACGGATGGTATGGCGGGTGCGGGTCTTGGCGCACTGGACAGTGCTGTAAATCTGCTGCGTGACCCGGTGGAAAGTTTCCACGCCATGAACGAGTTTCTCGCTTCGGATGAGGCTGTAAAGCTCCTCGGTCAAAGCGTTGCGGATGCCTTCAAGTCACAACTTTCGCAAATCCTTGATGCCGCCGCCGTGGGGGGCGACGAGAATGCGCAGAACGTTGGCCGGCAAATGGGTCAGGCCGTAGCGCTTATCGTCCAGCTCATGGCGGGTGGCGGCACCAGCTCCGCAAATGCGTCGCTGCAGCTGTCGCGTATGGGGATCGACGTCTCGGTCAAGACCATCAAAGAGGTCGGACCGACGGTCAAGATTGACCATCTCAAGACGCAGATCACGAAGTTTTCGGAGAAATTGCCGGATACGGATGTGCCGCGTTTAGATCCACCAAAACCGGACGTAAAGCCCCTTCAAGTTCCTGACAGCCCTAAAACAGAGGTGAAACCGCCAAAGGTAGATGATCTGCCGAAGAGCCCCGACGTACCAGTTCCGACAGGTCAGACGGGAACCGTTTGGGATGCGATAACGAACCCAGGTCCAGTTCACCCTGGCTCGGTGATCCCTCAATTTTTTGAGTTGAACCTTGATAGCGGCGTCAAGATATGGGTTGATGGGAACGCAACGAAACATATCGCCGAATACGCGGCCTATAAGGCGGAGCTTTACACTCCAGAGGCAGTTAGATTGGCTAGTCAAGTTCAATTAAATAGTCTGAAGACAGCGGTAGAAATGGCCGTTAGCTCTGGGATAGAGTACAGAAAGGTAATAAACGTTGATGGTTGGGAGTTAATGTTTGCATCTCCTAAAACTGAAGGCCAGCTGCCGGCTCTTTATCACGCAGTGGTTAGGTCGAGGTGAATATGTTGAAAGTTACTGGGTTTAAAGAAGGATCTCTAGCAGAGATTCAGTTTGGTGAGTATGTAATTGCTGACGTTGTTTTTGAGGGAGAGCGGCAACCCGCGGCCCCTTTGTACTGGCGTGTTGGTGATTTTGCAGAGTCTCTGTTGGAAGTAGGTATTAATCGAGTCAGTGGCGCCGTTGCCAAAGTTTGCCTTGTTGCCTGTGGTGAGCGTAAGGTTCTGCAAGATCATAGGCAGCATTTGGCTGTCAGTTCTATAAGTGGTATTCCTGTTTTTGACATTGCAGGCTGGCCGGATAGTCGTTACAAAGATGAGGTGGGCTATTTTGAGGTTGCAGAGAGCGAAGCGGAGCTTGTAATTTCTTTTTCTTTCGATAAGTTTGTTGAGTTGGTGTATGAGTTTTCGGGTGTAAGATTTGGAGTTGCTTTGGGGGGGGAGTTAGTTTGGATTGCTGTAGATAAATTAAAGTGAAGTTCGAAATTTTTTCTACAATGTTGGTAAGAAGTTGGTGCGGGCGACCTGTCATATCCTGAGAAAAAAAGGGGACAGATTTATTTAATTAATAAATCTGTCCCCTTTTCATAGTAAATAATATGAAATCGAACTATGAACAGCTTATAAAGCAAATCGATAAGGCAGATATCGTTCCGCTTAATTTCAGGAACTTGACTGTGGAGAATCAGAGCCTAGTGAAAACCTGGATCGATAATTTACCGGCTGCGTCTAAAGATAAAATCCTGATCTTGAAGTGATATTGTGGGTATGTATATCGCTATTGCTGATGGAGTTGGTTGGGCTACCTCCAGAGGTGTTTGTGATTGCATCGTCGAGGGGACGAGAATCTATCTTGAAAGCTTGGATAAGGCTTGTCTGGGAAGGATATATGAATCGCTGGATGAGCAAGCTCAAAGTTTTATAGTGCTCAGGGATGTCGGAGAAGAGTGCTTCAATAGATTTTACTTTTGTTGCGAGAAAGCGATGTTGGAATTTCCACATAGTGATGCTGTTCAAGAAATTCCAAGTGATCACGTGGAAGGCATTCTCTGGAATTGGGGCGAAGTTTTGAATTTGATGCGGCGTGATCCTCGATTTAGAAAATCGTAAATGGGACCGTAAGGGGATTGAAAAAAAAAGGGTGGGTTTATTTAATTTAATAAACTTGTCCATTTTTTTTGGTCACTTTTTTGCTTAATGGTGGTGTAATTACCCACCCATAGGTGAATGAATTTTATGAAAAGAAAATGTGATTTATATTTGTGTGATGACGTTGAAGCGTCACAACTTAAAATTGTTCGTCTATTTGATAAAAGCTTTGTTTGTGAAAATGGTAAAAGGTATTCGGGTTATTTGCGCGTGAATGTCAATAGGGTGAAGCTGGTTTCGGTGGTTTCCGATTTGCGGCAGCGTAAGATTTTGTGCTTTAGCGTGCCGGTTGAGTATCGAGCTAGTGTTGTCTCCCATAAAGCGGCACTGGAAATAGCAAAAAAACACATAGGGGCGAATGGGGTTGTCGGTATAGAGGATCAAGCGAAAAAACCTCCCTTGGTTTGGTCTTTTAGTTTGGCAGTTATTGGGTCGGAGGAGGAAAAATCCGGTGGGGTTGTTATGGTTGATCGTTTGGACGGCCATGTTTGGAGTATCGATGAGTATGAGGAGTATATGTATGACTATAACAATGTGTTCTGAAGTGGTGGTCGATCAAGTTTTGGTGTGAAAAGCGGGGGGCAGGGACTGACACCGAAAGACGGTGCCTGTGGATTCCGACCATCATTCCGTTTTATGCAGATGGCCGTTACGTTTACGACCCACGTCTGTCCGCGACTCCGATTCCAAAAGACGATTGGAAACAACACATCAAGAGGCTTAACCTAGATGGCGCTAAGATTTCTGATGTGTTGAAAGGTCCTTAAGTTATGAAGATTGAAAATGATGAAGGTCGTCTTTTGAATGTTATTGCCGAGATTGGTGTCTTGGAGTGGCGAAAGTATCAGCAGCGTTTTCCTGAGGTTATGGTCGGGAACAAGATGCAGCGTCTAGATCGTTCTGCATTTCTCCCATTCATCGCTTTCAGGTTCAAAAATGATAGAGAAATCGATGTTGAAAAGCTAAGGCGTGTTGTTGAAAATTATAAGGGCGCGTTGCCATGGTCGATGGTGGGAAGGCAACGCGAAGGTCTTCCCGGAACTAATTGGATGATAGCCCCCTCCAGGCTATGGGAGGTAAGTGAGTGTGCGTTGAAGTCAAATATGACTGCTGCTGCCTATCTGTCTATTCACGAACCTTCACTAGGTCCAGCAGCGTACGAAGATTTGGTTGCGCTCACTGAATATGTTCGTTCGGCGTTTGAACTGTATTAATAAAAATCAAGAAAGCGGGGGCGTAATTGATTTAATAAATCTGCCCCCACGTTTTTTTATCCATTGGACAAAAATGGGCTGACAAAAAAGTGACAAAAAAGGGGGTGGATTTATTTAATTTAATACATATACCCCATTTCTTAATTTAATAAGTCTGTCTCAATTTTTGTTGATAAAGGAAGTTCGGTTTAGTTCTGTTGGTTCTGGGTCGATACATGGTGGTCAGTACTATAGGTTTACTTTTGTGGATGGGCCAAAGTTAAGGTTATTGATCCGGCTACCTATAAGGTTAAATATAAACTCAACTCTGAGAGGGTTTATCAGGCGAATCTTGAAAAAAAGACAGCGTTTTATAATTCATCTGGTCAAGGGTTGGTTTATAAGAGCGACATATGGGGTCTTGAAATGATTAAAGTGAACTGGTTTGTCCCCATCGTTCCAGGTGTAGAACTTGCTGGTATTAAGTTGGGGGCGACGCGTGAGGAGTTTGAATCCATGCTCCTTGAATGTTGTGTAGATCCGAAAGCGAGGGTGTATAAGTTTTCTGATGCTCCATTGCTGGTTATGGATGTTACAGAAAATTCAGGTAAGACATTTTTTCGGTTTGATATTTTTGATTTGAATCTTACGGGCTGGAGTTTGCAGTTTCCTGGTTCAGACAAAGTGTTATCCGAGACTAGGGCACTTGTGGTCGGATTTTTGAATGGTAGGGTTTCCAATATCTCCGTATGGATGTTCGATTATTTCGGCTCATTGGGAGACAAAAGACTAACTTACTCCTATCAGGGGAAAGTGGAGGGTAGGGGGCTTGGTTCGCGAGTTGATTGCGCAGCTACTTGCTTTGAGCTGATTTATGATGAAGCTGAAGAATGGTTTTATGCTCGTGCCGATAGAATAATTATCGGTGGCGGCGGGGGAGGTAGTCTGGAAGACTCTGAAGATCAATTGATTCATATGATCATGATTTTTTAAAAATTAAATAAATCTGTCCACTTTTAGTTGTCGGATACCCAAGCCAGGCCCCCTGCATACAATGTTTCCTGCCACATGGGATGAACAGCGCATAATCAGTGAAGTTGACGCGGCGTGGAATAGTCCTCATAAGACTGTTAAAGGAGACAGCTGGGAGTCGACTACACCGTCAGGTGTTACTATCAAGGGGTATACGACACCTAGAACCACCGCTTATCCTGTTTACATACCGTAGCCACAAATAAGGTCAGAAAATGAAGCTAAAATTTTTCTACAGATACGGCGGACCTCATCCTGTTTTAGGACACGTATATTACGCCTCTGCTGAAACCTTGCCGGGGCAAGCAGGAGCAGAGCGGTATGAACGGTACGTCTGCGGAGTGCTAATTGCGATAGCTCAAACCCCCGCATGTTGTGATCGAATTATTGAGTCCATCGGAACTATCGAAAGAGGTTTGGAAACCTCCATCATTGAAGGCGGGAATGATGTGCTGCTGAATATGGACGCCTCAGGTGTACAAGTGGATATTTTGGTCAACGATGACTGGATAGGACAGCCGGAAAATCATTTTTCATTAGTTGAGTGGCGCATAGTCATTGAGAACTGGAAACGCCTTCTTCAGCGTCCTAAGGATTCTGGCGAGATAGATTTAGTAACTTTGTAATAATGGGGCAAGCGAAAAAAGGTGACAGATTTATTTGATTAGATTTATTTGATTAAATAAATCTGTCACCTTTTAGCGGTCCCCTTTTAGTGCGTAGATATTGGGTGCACTCATGGAACTAAAATTTTTTCATCATTGGGCCGGACCTCACCCTGTTTTGGGTGAGGTCTTTTATGACATGGCGCAGGTGAGCCCCGGGCAGGAGGGCGCTCAACGCTATGAGCTTTATGTCTGCAGCACACTGGGTGCTGTTGCACAAACCCCCGCAAGCTGTGATCGGCTGCTTGGGTATCTGGCGTCGGTACTGGATGGAACAGAGCAATCAATTTGTGCCGGGGGGAACGACGTTGTTTTGAATATTGATACAACTGGTGTACAGGTTGATATTTCGATGAACGACGACTGGATTGGTCAGCCAGAAAGCAAGTTTACCTTGCAGGAATGGCAAAAAATTCTTGAGGGATGGAAACATCTCTTGGAGTTACCCAAAGGTTCTGAGGAAGTTGTGCTGGTTCAGCTACCGTAATGAAAGAAAGGGAGACAGGATTGTTTGATTAGCTGTTGGTATCAAAGGCAATCAATAGGGGGCGGATTTATTTGATTAAATTGTCCCGTCCTGAATAAGGTTTACACCTTCTGATCTGTTTTCAGGAGGAAGTAATGTAATGATCGAAAAGCGAAAAATTGCTTTATGGACACAGGGGCTAGCGATGAAAGATATGAGTATGGTAAGAAAGGCTCTCGTTGATATTATTACCGAGAAGCAAGGCGAATTCGATGGTGATGATTGGTGCGCTGACTTTGCATTAGAGTGGAACGATGAAGTGTCGGAGCTTATCGATAATGCCATGTCCGATGTCTCAAGGGCCGCTACAGCATTAAAGAACAAAGATGACTTGGAGCTGTGTGTGGCTATTGCAAGGGCTCGCACCAGATTCCTGGATCTTTCAGGTTTTTTTAGAGATATATGTGATGATTTCGAGACTTTGGTCAGAGAGGTCTCCTGGCCAGAAATTCCAGATAATTATGTTTATGAAAAAAATTGACGATCGCCTGGTCAAGGTGGTTCGTATTTTTTTATCAGAAGCATTGAAGTAAAAATTGTTAACTCAATATCCCCCATCGCAGATGCCAGGGATTGGACGGCTGGAAACATCAGTGGTCGAGCAAGAAACGGTTTGGATATCTATTCCTGCTTTAGTGATCAATGTCATCTTTGGAAGGATTCAGGATGTGAGGCTTAGTGATTTTGAACAGCAGAAGTATTGCCCGACTTCGCGAGCATGTTCTTCCTTGGATGCGTGGTATCAGTCTGTTCGTGAAATTCCCCTTGATCAGCTGGGTGTGGGCGATATTTGCCGTGCGCTGAGGCAGGATTTGTATGTTCGCGAAGTCCTGCCTGTTGCGATAGCCTTTTTCGAAGATGATGTTCTCGCAGGCGACAGGTATGACGGCGAGCTGCTGTATGCATTGGTCGACTTAAGTGAAGTGTATTGGCGGGAGAATGCTGACGCTTCCCGTAAAGCCAGGTTGGCACTGGCGATTGATATTTCCGGTTTGGATTTCGAGCTGTCAAAGTGCGCTTTTGCATTGATCAAAACGCTCGAGAGTGTGAGCTGACGCTCGAGGATTATTGTGAAAGTTAACAAGGCAATGAAAGGGCTGCTGGTTGAAGTAAAACTCGTTGCCTTGGAGGCGGAGCTGAATCGTATTGCACATTCCGGTTTTGTCGAGCGTGAGGGCTGTATGTTTCTCGCGGCTTTGAATCCTCAAAGTCATATGAGTCTCTGTCGTTTTCCTCACAGAACAGGCTATGAATGTTTCGTTAACTCGATTCATGTTGATGATTATGTCCGCGAAGATATTTTGGCCAGTGTTGTCTCCTGGTTATCCCTCGTACTTGATCAATGGAATAAATCCGTCCTGCCGGGCACTCTTCAGGGATACGTTTCACACGACGAGTTTGGCGCAACAGTCAAGGTTCATGTGTTCCGTCTTGATGAACCGTGGTTTAGCGACAACCTTGAGGGATTTGAGCAAGCGGTGCTTACCGTTAACTCGGACGACAGGGGTTTCATTGAAACTTACAGGTTTCGGGAAACATAAAACAAGGGGGGCAATAAAAAAGAGGACAAAAAAAGGGGGCAGATTTATTTAATTAAATAAATCTGCCCCCTCTACTTGAGTGCTCAGAGCATAAAGACAATTTTCTTCCAGAAAGCCGACGGCATCGTAAGCCGCTATAATAGACCTCAAGGAGGTAAATAATTATGCCAAAATTTGCTTGTGTCTGCGGTAATGTCATCAATCTGTCTCATGGAACGTCTGAGTCCGAGTTTTCGCTGGTTTCTGAACGGAGGATAGATGAAGTTGGGGAGGCGCTCTCAGAGCGTTGGTTGCCGGAAGAAGAGTTTTATGATCTGGTCGGGCAGGATGCAATGACGGTTTATCGTTGTAAGAACTGCGACCGATTACATCTTGATCAGGGTGGTGGGAAGTTTAATTCTTATATAAGAGAGGCGAGGTATTTGGAGTGAAGGGGGTGAATTTATTTGATTAATAAATTTTCCCCTTTTCATATAAACAGATCAAGAGATAAATTATGTACTCGGAACGTATACTGAGTTTTGGAAATAAGTTAAAGGGGCGCTTGGAAGGTTCTCTTCTTGAAGGTGCACTGGGTTATGTAAAGTGTAATGAAGAGAGTTTGGCGTTGGAGATTCTTTGTGATCATATTTCTGAATATGATGTATCTCTGAGTAATGAGGAGTATGAAGAGATAAGGCTATTAATTGTTGATATGGGTTTTGATGTGGGGGGCGCGCCTTTCAAATATTTGCAAGGGTTGATCACGCCCATAGTTGAATGGAGTGAAAATGGGACTGCGTGAAAATGGGGAAGATTTATTTAATTGCGGGGGAGGGTGGATTTATTATTTTTTGAAAAAGGGGCATATTTATTTAATTAAATAAATCTGTCTCCTTTTCATTCACAAGAAAACTTTTTCAGCGGATGGAACAGTGGCCATTCTGGAAAAGGGTGACAGAATTTACAGGTTCTATCCGAAATCGACGTCAACGGACGAACCGAGTGCCTCACTGAACATCGTCGGCATCAAGAAAGCGATTCTCAAGATCAGATTCAAGGGAGAATGAAATGAGTATGATTAGACTTGGATCTGAAAAATCACTCCAAATCATGAGCGATATAGAAAAAATGGTTGATTTTGACAGGGACCTTCCCGCCAATGTTTTTCGCTCGAAAGGCTATGTTTTCTGGTTTTTTGAAAGGCCTTTGATTGATTTTGTAGAGGGGGTGACCGAACTGGTTTCTGCAAGCTACAAAGACTTTGCGTCAGACGTTTTCATCAGTTCCTCAGGGGGGGGAGAGACCTGCTTTTTGTTTGACGGGAAGGATATCGGTGCCAGCGCAGAATTGATAAATAGCGGATTTCGAAATTTTTTTGGAGGTGAGGTTGGTTACCCGATGGTTATGGGGGATTTAGGGTTCAATTGGCTCGCCTATGAAAGTGCTTATGAAGAATTTGGCGTCCTCGCATTGAGAGGCGATAGCGACTGCCCTTCGTTCGCTGAGGCACTTCAGCGGAACCTCCTAAGCTCTGATCAATTTCAGGTACTCGAAAGCGAGCACGAGTTTATGGTTAAGGTCGTTAAAGCTTTTCGTGAATATTTTATTTGAAAAGAAGACTCAAAAAGGTGAAACGAAGAAGTACTCGTCGTTCAGCAGTTTCTGACGGAACAAGGCGAGTTTCTGGGATTGCGGTTCTACACACCTGAAATCGGTGAAGGGGGCGTCATCGCCGAGCCTGTTTATATGGACTTGACCGGCGCCGACTGAGCGAAGCCGGGGATGACCTACTTCGGATAAAGCGGCGGCAACCCACTATCCCCCACCGGATCCTGCACCCGCTCCGCCGTCGGAATCGTGCGGATCGCCCGCCACAGATCCTCACCCTGCCAATGCTGCCCGGTTTCGCTGTACAGCGCGCCGTTCAGCCCGTCGAGCGCATCCGACAGCGGCACAAAGCGCGCGGCCATTTCTGCGAGGGTTTCCGGTTGTTGGCGAGCCCAGGCGTCGAGGGCCTGGCGGGTGGCGTGGGGGTCGTTGGCCTGGCTGGCGCGTTTGATGTCGTCGAGCAGGGTGCGCGGGCTCGGGCCGGTTTGTGCGGCGCGCAGGATTGCCGGTTGCCAGCGGGCGCGCCACCAGAGGCCGAAGCCGAGGAGGGTGGTGCAGGCCAGGATCAGCGTGCTGAGTTTCCACCACCACAGCGCTTCGCTGTCGGCGGTGTTGAAGGATTGCGCGCTGCCGGCCGGGGTGTCGACCTGCAGGCTCGGGTTGTTCACCACTTGCAGGGTGCGGGCCGGCAGGCTGGTGTGTTCCAGGTGATCTTCGAAAGTGTTCCACCACACCACGTCGACGGTCGGCAGTTCGATCGAACCGCTGCGGCTTGGCACCAGGGCTTCGCGCTCTTCACGGCTGCCGATCAACCCACGCTCGCTGCTCTGGTTGTTGAGCACCGGTTGGTCCGGGTAGCGGCGCAGGCCGGTGGCCTCGGTGGCGGGCAGGGCGGGCAGTTGCGAACTGGCCAGGCCTTCGACCTTGAGGGTCAGGCTGCGGGTCAGGGAGTCGCCGACCTGGGTGTGGTCCGGTTCCGGGTTCCAGCTTTCGCTCAGGCTCAGGCTGCGGGCCGGCAGCCACGGTGCATCGGCCGGATAAGTGATCGGTTTGGGTTTGACCGTCAGCGGGATTTCCGTAGAGGTCACTCGCAACACTTTGCCCGGTTTCGGACCCTGTGCGTTGGCGTCTTTGGCTGGCTGGGTGTCCACCCGTGTGGCGCTGAAGGTTTGCGGGGTGATGGTCAGCAAACCGCTGTGTTGCGGGAAAATCGCGTAGCGCATTTCGATTACGCCATGCCGCACACCGTTGATGTCTTTTTCGTAGGTGCGGGTGTCACCCAGTTGTTCGACCCGTGCATCGGTGATCTGCAGCGGGGTGACGCTGCTGTCGTCGTACAGCGACACCGAATGGTAGATACGCAGTGTCAGGACGGCCTGGGCCTGCACATAGACGCTGCTCTGGTCGAGGCTGGACTCGATAAACACCGGGTCGAGGGCATTCTTCTCTTCGTGAGTGTCGCTTTCGACCACTTGCACGGTAATCGGCTGGCTTTGGGTTTCACCCAGTTTCAGCGGCGGAATTTCCACGCTGCCGTTCTGTTTCGGCAACAGGGTGATGATCCAGCGGGTGGTGGCGCGGTTTTCGTTGTTGAGGGTGTTGAGCTGGTTGACCTGCCGCGTGCCGCGCACTTCGAACAACGGCTCCAGCGGGGTCAGGTCCGGTTTGCCGAACTGCGTGACATCGTTGGATTCGAGGGTGAGTTCCACCGTCTCGCCGGAGTTCAGGCGACTGCGATCCACGCTGGCCGTCAGCTCGGCCGCCTGAGCGGTGGCCGTGCAGATCAGCAGGGGCAGCCAGAGAGCGGTGAAACGGGTCATCGAGTGTTTTCCTGATCCTGATGTTGTTGCTGTTCGTACCAGAATTTGCGCCGCAGCAGTTCTCCCGGATCGTCCGGGATCTTGCCCAGCCATTGCTCCAGTGCCTGACGCTGCTCGCCTTCGAGGTTGTCCTCGCCGGGGTTCAGCGTCGGAGCCGTGTTCTGTTCCGTGTCCGGCGCGCTGTCCGGCAATTCGTTGGGGCCTGGCTGTGGCGGAGTGGTCGGCGGCGGTTCGCTCGCTGACTCCGCCGGCTGGGCCTCACTTTGCGCGTCATTCTTGATCGCCGGTGGCGGCGCAGTGGCGGGCGGTGGTTCCTCGCCCGGCAGGTTCTGTTGCGTCGGTTGCTTCTCTGGCTCGGTCGGCGGCGGAGTGTTTTTCTGCTTGAGCAGGTTTTCCACCAGTGTCTTGTTGGTCAGCGCCGGACGCAGATCCGGTTGCAGCTCCAGCGCCTGTTCGTAGGCGTCGATGGCCGCTTCCAGTGCACCGCTTTTCGCCAGGGCGTTGCCACGATTGTAGTGGGCGCGGGCATCGCTGCCTTCGGCGAAACGCTCGGCGGCGCCACTGTAATCGCCGGCCTCGTACAACGCCAGCCCTTGCCACTGATGATCTTCGAAGTGTTGCGCAGCCTCGGCCGGACGCTTCTGTTTCAGCAGATGCAGGCCCTGTTGGTCGGGGCGCAGCCACAGGTCTTCGAAATTGAAAGCGTAGCTCGGTTGCGGCAGACAAAAGAGCAGCGGCAGACAGAACAACCAGCCACGGCGCCCGGCGCAGGCGGCGAGCAGCAACAGTGGCAACAGCAGCCAGTAACCCTGATCGGCCCAGGTGTCGAGGCGCAGGGTCTGGCCATCGTTGCGCAGGCTGCGCGGGCCGTCGAGCAGACCGAGGCTGCGCAGGTCCGATTCGTCCAGTCGTGCGCTGTGGTATTCACCACCCACGGCGTTCAAGAAGGCAGCGAGGCCGGGACTGTCGAGTTGCGGCACGCGGATCGCACCCTGGGCGTCCTTGAGGAAGCTGCCGTCCTCCTGAGCAATCGGCGCACCCTCGGCGGTGCCGATGCCGAGCATCAGCAGTTGCGCCGATTGCCCGCTCAATGCGCGGCGAATGCCCTGGCGTTCCTCATCGGACAGCGAAGAACCGATCAGCAGAATACGTCCCTGACCCAGCGCTCCTTGTTCCAGCAAGGCCAGTGCCTTGCGCACGGCAAGATCGGCACGGTGGCCGCTCTCCGGCATCAGCGACGGCTTGAGGGCATCGAGCAGATTGCGGCTGGTCGCCAGGTCATCCGACAGTGGCACCAGCGTATGGGCGCTGCCGGCATAAACGACGATGGCGGTCTGCGCATCGCTGCGAGCCTTGAGCAGATCGAACAGCTTGCGTCGGGCTTGCTCCAGACGCGTGGGGGGCGAATCGGTGGCGAGCATTTCCGGAGTCAACTCCAGCGCCACCACCAGCGGATCGGCCGGTTTCTGGCTGGTCTGTTCGACCCGCTCCCAGCTCGGTCCGAGCAGCGCCACAACCGTCAGCAGCCAAGCGACGGCCAGCGCAACCCAAGGCAATTTGCTGTCGCGACCGTTGCCACCGCTGAGCAGTGCGGCATGGAACGCCGGCGGCAGAATCATTTGCCAGCGCCCGGCGCGCTTCTGCCGATGCCAGAGTTGCCAGATCAGCCAGCCGAGCAGTGGCAGCAACAGCAGCCACCACGGACGGAACCAGTGCGGCCAGAGCGCAATCATCGGCGCCTCCGCAGACGCAGACGCTTGAGGCGTTCGCGCCAGTCAGGCAGGGGGCTTTGCAGATACAGCTCCTTGGTGAACAGGCGTTGCAACGGGTTGTCCGGCCACAGTTCGCGAGCCACCAGCAGAATGCTCAGCAACAGGGCCAGCGCCAACGGCCAGTGATACAAGGCTTGTGCAGGCCGAGCCTCGGTCGGTTGCTGGGCCACCGGCTCGAGTCGGTCGAGGGTGTCCTTGATCGCTTGCAATTCCTTGCCGTCACGGGCGCGGAAATAGCGGCCGCCGGTGACATCGGCGATGGCTCTGAGTGCCGGCTCGTCGAGGTCCAGGGTCGGGTTGCCGCCGAGCAGTGCCGTGGCGCCGCTTTCTTCGGGATCGGCACCGATGCCGATGGGGTAGATTTTCACACCTTCATTGGCGGCCAGTTTTGCGGCGATCAGCGGCTCGATTTCGCCGCCGTTGTTGGCACCGTCGGTGACCAGAATCAGCACCCGACTCTGCGCCGGGCGCATGCGCAGGCGTTTCAGGGCCAGGCCGATGGCGTCGCCGATGGCGGTGTTTTTGCCGGCGATGCCGATTCGCGCTTCATCGAGCCAGACCCGAACGGTGTGTCGGTCAAAGGTCAGCGGCGCCTGCAGATAGGCCTGACTGCCGAACAGGATCAGACCGACCCGGTCGCCGTCGCGGCTTTCCAGAAAATCACCGAGCAGATGCTGCACGAGCGACAGGCGACTGACGTCTTCGTCGTTCCATTGCATGTCGGGAAAGTCCATCGAGCCGGACACGTCCACCGCCACCAGCAGATCGCGGCCGCTGGCGGCAATCGGCAACGGTTCGCCGAGCCATTGCGGGCGGGCGGCGGCGATCAGCAGCAACAGCCACAGCAACATGAACGGCGCCTGCTGACGCCAGGCCGGCAGATTGGCGCGGGCACGGCGACGGGCGAGGCCTTCCAGATCACCGAGGAAGCTGACTTTCAGCGCCGGTTCGCCGCTGTCCGCCACCGGCAGCACAAGGCGCATCAGCCACGGTAGCGGCAACAGCGTAAAGACCCACGGCCAGGCGAACTCAAACATGCTTGCGGATCCACGTATCGACAGCTTGCGTCAGGCCGGCGATGGCCTTGTCGTCGAGTTTGCACTCGGGCTTGTAGGCGCCTTCCACCAGCACCATCCAGCGGGTCAGGCCGGCGGCGGGGCAGCGATTGTCGAGAAACGCCAGCCATTTGCGCCCGTTGAGGGTGTGGCTCTGGCTGTAGGGATAATGGTTGCGGCACAGGCGTTTGAGCAGACCGTTGAGCTGCTGCAGCCAGGCACCGGCGGGCGCTCCGTCGTAGGGCTTGACCATTTGTGCCAGCTCGGCGAGCGCTGCGATGCGCACAGGATCGAGCGGGATTTCGGCGCGCACGACGGGTTTCTTCTTGACCGGAATGAACCGGCGCAAGCGCCACAGGGCGAAACCGATCAGCGGCAGCAACAAAAGCAGCAGCCACCAGCCCGGCGCCGGCGGCCAGAAGGCAATCGGTGGCGGGGACATCAGCGGTTGCAGTTGTTCGAGGCCGTTCATCGAACGCTCCCCGGACGCTGCGGGTTGAGGAACTCGCGCATCTGCTCGACCATTTCACTCTGGGTGCTCAAGGGCATCAACAAGACCCGCAGCTTCTGCGCGAGCAGTTCCCAGCGGGCAATGCGTGCTTCGGCCTGGGCGCGGTAGGTCTGGCGCAGATCAAAATTCAGTGTGTCGAGCTCCAGTTGCGCACCGCGTTCGGCGAACTTCAGCAGCCCGGCGGCGGGCAGGGCGTGATCCAGCGGATCGGACAGCGGCAGCATCAGCAGGTCGCAATGGCGCGACAGCAGGCTCAATTGCTGCTCCGCGCTGTCGCTGAGGGCCCGTTCGTCACAGATCACCACCACCAGACTGCCCGGGCGCAATACTTCCCGGGCCCGGCGCAGGGCGGCACCGAACGCATCGCGATCCGGCTCGCGTTCGGTGTGCAGCGACTGATTGGCCTTCACCAGACGGTTGAGCAATTGCAACAGGCTCTGCTTGCTGCGACGCGGCTTGATTTCGTAATGCTCGTTGTCGCCGAACACCAGTCCGCCGACCCGGTCGTTGTGGCCCAGCGCGGCCCAACCGATCAATGCCGCAGCCTGCGCCGCCAGCACCGATTTGAACATCAGCCCGGAACCGAAGAACAGCCGCGTGCTTTGCTCGACCATGATGAAGATCGGCCGCTCGCGCTCTTCGTGGAACAGCTTGGTGTGCGGCTCTTGAGTACGGGCAGTCACGCGCCAGTCGATGGTGCGTACGTCGTCGCCGGCCTGGTAGACCCGCACCTGATCGAAGTCCACGCCACGGCCACGGAATTTCGAGTGGTGCAGGCCGATCAGCGGGCTGCGCTGGCTCGGCGTTGAAAACAGCTGCACTTCCCGTACGCGATGACGCATCTCGATCAATTCGGCGAGAGTGATGCGAATGCCCGGTTCGGACGGCAGGGAGGCGTTCATGGGGGTCAAGCGACGGCGACGACGTCGAGAATCCGTTGCACCACCCGATCCTGGTCGATGCCGGCGGCTTCAGCCTCGAACGAGAGAATGATGCGATGACGCAATACGTCGAACAGCACGGCCTGGATGTCTTCCGGGCTGACGAAATCGCGACCGGCCAGCCAAGCGTGGGCACGGGCGCAGCGGTCGAGGGCGATGGAACCGCGCGGGCTGGCGCCGTAGGCGATCCATTCGGCCATTTCCGGATCGAACTTCGCCGGGTTGCGTGTGGCCATGACCAGTTGCACGAGGTATTCCTCCACGGCGTCGGCCATGTACAGACCGAGGATTTCCTTGCGTGCGGCAAAGATTGCCTGCTGGCTGACCCGGCGCTCGGGCTTGGTTTCACCGTTCAGGGCTTCGCCACGGGCCTGTTGCAGGATCCGTCGTTCGACGGCGGCGTCCGGGAAACCGATTTTCACGTGCAGCAGGAAACGGTCGAGCTGGGCTTCTGGCAGCGGGTAGGTGCCTTCCTGCTCGATCGGGTTCTGCGTGGCCATCACCAGAAACAGCGGCGACAGTTCATAAGTGCTGCGCCCGACACTGACCTGACGCTCGGCCATGGCTTCAAGCAGGGCCGATTGCACCTTGGCCGGAGCACGGTTGATTTCGTCTGCGAGCACCAGGTTGTGGAAGATCGGGCCTTGCTGAAACACGAAACTACCGGTTTCCGGGCGATAGATCTCGGTGCCGGTGATGTCGGCCGGCAGCAGGTCCGGAGTGAACTGGATGCGATGGAACTGGGCTTCGATGCCCTCGGCGAGTTCTTTGATCGCTTTGGTCTTGGCCAGGCCCGGAGCACCCTCGACCAGCATGTGGCCGTCGGCGAGCAGGGCGATGAGCAAGCGCTCGATGAGTTTTTCCTGGCCGAGAATCTGCGTTGAAAGAAAGGTTCGCAGCGCCAGCAGCGCTTCACGATGTTCCATCGATGACTGTTCCTGGAAAGGGTGGCCACAGGCGTTCGGATAACGCCGGGGCTGGGGGCGTTACTTTAATCCATCGCAGGGGGTGGCGACTAACGGCATTTTGCGCAAAGTGCGGGAAATGACCGGGGGAATTGTTGGAAATTTGTAGGGCGGGGGAGGTGCGGTGTTCTTTCGGGTGTCATCGCGAGCAGGCTCGCTCCCACATTTGAGCGGCGTACACCGCTCTGTGTGGGAGCGAGCCTGCTCGCGAAAGGGCCGTCAAGCCAACATCAAATCTGGCTGATGTAGGTGCCAGTACCATCCAGAATGTTCTTCAGGGTTTCCTCGACCTCGGCCAGATCGACCATGTCCGGGTTGTAGGTGATTTCCAGCACATCATCCCCGTTCAGCGCATCGGCATCCGCGGCGGCGATTTCGATCTTCAGCAGGGTTCTGGTCAGGGTGACCTTTACACCATCCAGGGTGGACGGCGCGCCTTCCAGCGTGATTTCCAGCTCATCCTCGTCCGGATAGCGGCTCATCAGAAACATTTCGCCTTTGTCGCTGTGGCAGCAGAGCATGGCCATGTTGTCTTCTTCGTCGTCGCACGGGTTGACAATGAGTAGGGCGGTGGTCATTTGCATGAGGAATTCCTGCCTCGGCGGGCTTGTTGGTCGCAATTGGGCGCGATTCTGCCAGCCCCGGGGAATTTCTGCATGTGAGAGTGTCAGAGGATGTGTTGTGAACGCGACACAGGTCAATGGTCATTCCGGGCGCGCATGTACCGTAAAAGCGGGCATTCAGACCGGCGTTCTGCCCCATGAATGCTAGTGTTTACCGATGCGCAGGCCTTCGTTTACGTGCCAATGACCGAATATGTCGCAGCACTGCAAGCAGACACATTGTCGCAGCCATTAAGCTGCGCAACGGATGAGCACCCGTAAAGGCATTGCGGCAGGCCCCGTGGCGGCCCCCGGCAGTCGTTTTTGCAGATGCCCATTCATGGAAGGTGAATGTGACCTGAGTGTCTCGTCCAGCTTCATCCACCTGTCACCCTGTTTCCTCTGCCCGAGATTCAGGAACAGGGCGACGGAACGCCCCGAAAGGGGTTTTGTACGCGACGCTTTCCATCAATAACAAGCCCAAGCGGAGTACCACAGATGGCGTTCTTCACCGCAGCCAGCAAAGCCGACTTCCAGCACCAACTGCAAGCGGCACTGGCGCAGCACATCAGTGAACAGGCACTGCCACAAGTGGCGCTGTTCGCTGAACAATTCTTCGGCATCATTTCCCTGGACGAGCTGACACAACGTCGCCTCTCCGACCTCGCTGGCTGTACTCTTTCTGCGTGGCGCCTGCTTGAGCGCTTCGATCACGCGCAACCGCAAGTGCGCGTCTACAACCCCGATTACGAGCGTCACGGCTGGCAGTCGACCCACACCGCGGTCGAAGTGCTGCACCACGACCTGCCATTTCTGGTGGACTCGGTGCGTACCGAGCTGAACCGCCGCGGCTACAGCATCCACACCCTGCAGACCACCGTGCTCAGCGTGCGTCGTGGCAGCAAGGGCGAACTGCTGGAAATCCTGCCGAAGGGCACCACCGGCGAAGGCATCCTGCACGAGTCGCTGATGTACCTGGAAATCGACCGCTGCGCCAACGCGGCCGAACTGAATGTGCTGAGCAAGGAACTGGAACAGGTTCTGGGTGAAGTCCGCGTCGCGGTCGCCGATTTCGAGCCGATGAAGGCCAAGGTGCAGGAAATCCTCACCAGGCTCGATAACAGCGCGTTCGCCGTCGAAGCCGACGAAAAGAACGAAATCAAGAGCTTCCTGGAATGGCTGGTGAACAACCATTTCACCTTCCTTGGCTACGAAGAATTCACCGTGGTCGATCAGGCCGATGGCGGCCACATCGAATACGACCAGAACTCCTTCCTCGGCCTGACCCGGATGCTGCGCACCGGTCTGACCAACGAAGATCGCCACATCGAAGACTACGCGGTCGCCTACCTGCGCGAACCGACCCTGCTGTCGTTCGCCAAGGCTGCGCACCCGAGCCGCGTGCACCGTCCGGCCTACCCGGACTACGTGTCGATCCGTGAAATCGACGCCGACGGCAAGGTCATCAAGGAACACCGCTTCATGGGCCTGTACACCTCGTCGGTGTATGGCGAAAGCGTGCGTGTCATCCCGTTCATCCGCCGCAAGGTCGAGGAAATCGAGCGTCGCTCCGGCTTCCAGGCCAAGGCTCACCTGGGCAAGGAACTGGCTCAGGTTCTGGAAGTGCTGCCGCGTGACGACCTGTTCCAGACCCCGGTCGACGAACTGTTCAGCACCGTGATGTCGATCGTGCAGATCCAGGAACGCAACAAGATCCGCGTGTTCCTGCGCAAAGATCCGTACGGTCGTTTCTGCTACTGCCTGGCCTACGTGCCGCGCGACATCTACTCCACCGAAGTTCGCCAGAAAATCCAGCAAGTGCTGATGGAACGCCTGAAGGCGACCGACTGCGAGTTCTGGACGTTCTTCTCCGAGTCCGTGCTGGCCCGCGTGCAGCTGATCCTGCGCGTCGACCCGAAAAACCGCATCGACATCGACCCGCTGCAACTGGAAAACGAAGTCATCCAGGCCTGCCGCAGCTGGCAGGATGATTACGCCGCGCTGATCGTCGAAAACCTCGGCGAAGCCAAAGGCGTCGACGTACTGGCTGACTTCCCGAAAGGCTTCCCGGCCGGTTACCGCGAGCGTTTCGCCGCGCATTCGGCCGTGGTCGACATGCAGCACCTGCTCAACCTGAGCGAGAAGAAGCCGCTGGCGATGAGCTTCTACCAGCCGCTGGCCGCCGGCCCGCGCGAGTTGCACTGCAAGCTGTACCACGCCGATACCCCGCTGGCACTGTCCGACGTGCTGCCGATCCTGGAAAACCTCGGCCTGCGCGTGCTGGGCGAGTTCCCGTATCGCCTGCGCCACAACAACGGCCGCGAGTTCTGGATCCACGACTTTGCGTTCACTGCCGCCGAAGGCTTGGACCTGGACATCCAGCAACTCAATGACACCCTGCAGGACGCCTTTGTCCACATCGTCCGTGGCGATGCCGAGAACGATGCGTTCAACCGTCTGGTGCTGACCGCCGGCCTGCCATGGCGCGACGTCGCCTTGCTGCGTGCCTACGCCCGCTACCTCAAGCAGATCCGCCTGGGCTTCGACCTCGGCTATATCGCCAGCACCCTGAACAACCACACCGACATCGCTCGTGAGCTGACCCGGTTGTTCAAGACCCGTTTCTATCTGGCCCGCAAGCTGGGCAGCGACGATCTGGACGACAAGCAACAGCGTCTGGAACAGGCCATCCTGACCGCGCTGGACGACGTTCAAGTCCTCAACGAAGACCGCATCCTGCGTCGTTACCTGGACCTGATCAAAGCGACCCTGCGCACCAACTTCTACCAGACCGACGCCAACGGTCAGAACAAGTCGTACTTCAGCTTCAAGTTCAACCCGCACTTGATCCCTGAACTGCCTAAGCCGGTTCCGAAGTTCGAAATCTTCGTTTATTCGCCTCGCGTCGAAGGCGTGCACCTGCGCTTCGGCAACGTTGCTCGCGGCGGTCTGCGCTGGTCCGACCGTGAAGAAGACTTCCGTACCGAAGTCCTGGGCCTGGTAAAAGCCCAGCAAGTGAAGAACTCGGTCATCGTGCCGGTGGGTGCGAAGGGCGGCTTCCTGCCGCGTCGCCTGCCACTGGGCGGCAGCCGTGACGAGATCGCGGCCGAGGGCATCGCCTGCTACCGCATCTTCATTTCGGGTCTGCTGGACATCACCGACAACCTGAAGGACGGCAAACTGGTACCGCCGGCCAACGTCGTACGTCATGACGACGATGACCCGTACCTGGTGGTCGCGGCGGACAAAGGCACTGCAACCTTCTCCGACATCGCCAACGGCATCGCCATCGACTACGGCTTCTGGCTGGGTGACGCGTTCGCGTCCGGTGGTTCGGCCGGTTACGACCACAAGAAAATGGGCATCACCGCCAAGGGCGCGTGGGTCGGCGTACAGCGCCACTTCCGTGAGCGCGGCATCAATGTCCAGGAAGACAGCGTGACCGTGGTCGGCATCGGCGACATGGCCGGCGACGTATTCGGTAACGGCCTGTTGATGTCCGACAAGCTGAAACTGGTTGCCGCGTTCAACCACATGCACATCTTCATCGATCCGAATCCGGACCCGGCCACCAGCTTCGTCGAGCGCAAGCGCATGTTCGACCTGCCGCGTTCGGCTTGGTCCGACTACGACACCAGCATCATGTCCGAAGGCGGCGGTATCTTCTCGCGCAGCGCGAAGAGCATTGCCATCTCGCCGCAGATGAAAGAGCGCTTCGACATCCAGGCC
Organism: Pseudomonas sp. KCJK9016; assembly: GCF_046231795.1. Taxonomy (NCBI): domain Bacteria; kingdom Pseudomonadati; phylum Pseudomonadota; class Gammaproteobacteria; order Pseudomonadales; family Pseudomonadaceae; genus Pseudomonas; species Pseudomonas sp. KCJK9016. The sequence continues at coordinate 250,581 of NZ_JBJJMM010000007.1, forward strand.
GACAAGCTGACCCCGACCGAGCTGCTGAACGCCTTGCTCAAGGCGCCGGTGGATCTGCTGTGGAACGGCGGTATCGGTACTTATGTGAAGGCCAGCAGCGAAAGCCACGCCGATGTCGGCGACAAGGCCAACGATGCACTGCGCGTGAACGGCAACGAGCTGCGCTGCAAAGTGGTGGGCGAGGGCGGTAACCTCGGCATGACCCAGCTGGGTCGTGTGGAGTTCGGCCTCAATGGCGGCGGTTCCAACACCGACTTCATCGACAACGCCGGTGGTGTGGACTGCTCCGACCACGAAGTGAACATCAAGATCCTGCTGAACGAAGTGGTTCAGGCCGGCGACATGACCGGCAAGCAACGCGATCAGTTGCTGGCGAGCATGACCGACGAAGTCGGTGGTCTGGTGCTGGGCAACAACTACAAACAGACTCAGGCCCTGTCCCTGGCTGCCCGCCGTGCCTACGAGCGTGCCGCCGAGTACAAGCGTCTGATGAGCGACCTGGAAGGCCGTGGCAAGCTGGACCGCGCCATCGAGTACCTGCCGACCGAAGAGCAGCTCACCGAGCGCGCCGCGACCGGCAAGGGCCTGACCCGTCCGGAGCTGTCGGTGCTGATCTCGTACAGCAAGATCGACCTCAAGCAGCAGCTGCTGGACTCGCTGGTGCCGGACGACGACTACCTGACCCGCGACATGGAAACCGCGTTCCCGCCGACCCTGGTCAGCAAGTTCGCCGACGCCATGCGCCGTCACCGTCTGAAGCGCGAGATCGTCAGCACCCAGATCGCTAACGATCTGGTCAACCACATGGGCATCACCTTCGTTCAAAGGCTCAAAGAGTCCACCGGCATGACCCCGGCGAACGTGGCGGGTGCGTATGTGATCGTGCGTGACATCTTCCACCTGCCGCACTGGTTCCGTCAGATCGAAGCGCTGGATTACCAGGTCTCCGCTGACGTGCAACTGGAGCTGATGGACGAGCTGATGCGTCTGGGCCGTCGCGCCACGCGCTGGTTCCTGCGTGCCCGTCGCAACGAGCAGAACGCTGCCCGCGACGTCGCGCATTTCGGTCCGCACCTCAAGGATCTGGGCCTGAAGCTGGACGAGCTGCTGAGCGGCGAAATCCGCGAGAACTGGCAGGAGCGTTATCAGGCCTACGTGGCTGCCGGTGTACCGGAACTGCTGGCGCGTATGGTGGCGGGTACGACCCACCTCTACACGCTGCTGCCGATCATCGAAGCGGCCGACGTCACCGGTCAGGATCCAGCCGAAGTGGCCAAGGCTTACTTCGCCGTGGGCAGTGCGCTGGACATCACCTGGTACAACGGGAAGATCAGCGCCTTGCCGGTTGAAAACAACTGGCAGGCCCTGGCCCGTGAAGCGTTCCGCGACGACGTCGACTGGCAGCAGCGCGCGATCACCATCGCCGTTCTGCAAGCGGGCGGCGGTGATTCGGACGTGGAAACCCGTCTGGCACTGTGGATGAAGCAGAACGACGCGATGATCCAGCGCTGGCGCGCCATGCTGGTGGAAATCCGTGCCGCCAGCGGTTCGGACTACGCCATGTACGCGGTGGCCAACCGTGAGCTGAACGATCTGGCGTTGAGCGGTCAGGCGGTCGTGCCTGCTGCGGCGACGGCGGAGCTTGAGCTTGCTTGAGTAGCTGGTGAATGAAAAAAGCCCCTGCATTGTGAGATGCGGGGGCTTTTTTTTGCCTGATGGTTTTCTCGTTACTGCAAGTTATGTCCTTGTTTCTTATCGAGCATCGACACTTTATCTGCCGGTCTGGTCAATAAATTACTGAGCGACTGGTCAAACTTCTGCAGCGCCCGAACCTGAACTTCCTGCTGCTGATTAATGTCCGCAACAATCTCCTCCGAACGCTTGAAGTCTGCCCAGACCGGTGTCAACTCTTTCGCCTCGGACCCCTTGGCCGTTCCGATGTAGTTGAACTTCCCGTCATAAAAGTCCGCACTTACATCCGCCTTGATGTCGGAACTGCGCGAAGTAATCAACTGGCTGTGAGTATCGACGATCGCTACCACATCGGGATTGGCCGCACGCAGGCTCTGCATGTCCGGGTACACCGTCACCGAGCCGAACTGGCGCTGCAGCGAGGCTTTCACCCAGTCCACGGCCATGTCCGGTTTCGAGGTGGCGACGTAGGCATCATGGATCGGCTGCACCAGCCAACTCTGGCCGAAACCGGTGCCGGCGTTGGCCTGATAGTCGCGCAGGTATTGGCGATTGGTCTGGGTGCTCGGGCTATAGACGACGCCCAGTGAAACTCCAGGGCCGCTTTTGACCTGCGTGGCGCTGCTGCGCCCGACCGGTTGGGTAAACAGTGTGTCGAGGGAAGAAACCGCTTTGGGCGCGGTGGGAACGGAACAGGCGGACAACGCTAAAATTGATATCGCCAGGGTGCTGGCAAAGGCAAGTTTCATGGTGAGTCTCCCGTGAAGCAACTTCAATCGGAATATCAAAGTTGTCGGGGTTCACTTGATAGAACCGGCGACAGTTGCCTCAGACTACTCCCGCCCGGCTGAAAACAACCTGACAATTTGCTGAATGACGGTCATGCAATAGTTTTATTGGCTGTAAGGGTTCTGGATTAATTGCCGCGAGAAATAAAAAAGGCACAAATCAGCCATTTGCGCCTTTTATTTATGGCTGATTGAACAACCATCAGTTTCTCAAAGGGATCAACACTTGCTCGTCCGGTGACAGCACCATGAACACCAGCAATCTGGCAGGCCTGGTTTTACTGGCGTTTTTCGACACCAGATGTTCGGAACCCGCGGGTTCGTACCAGAACTGACCCTTCTTGTAGGTGATCGGCTGCTCGCCCTTGACCTGGGAAATCACTTCGCCTTCGAGCACATAGGCCATGGCCGTGCCGTCGTGTTTGTGGGCGATGGAGGACTGGCCGGGTTTGTAGTCGACTTCGATCATCATGGCTTTTTTGCCCGGAACGTTTTTCAGCATCTGGTCCTGCAGGACCGAGACTTTTTCGGAGGCGTCGTGGGCCATGGCGGCGGCAGGAACAGACAGGACGAGAGCGGCGGCGAAAATGGGCAGAAGTTTCATGGCGGGTCACCTGTGAAGTGGGGGAGTCGGTCTTCACGGTAGTCCGCGTGCCGGGCCAATCACACCGCCAATACGCGGGAAGTTCAGGTGACCAATCTGGGGGATATCCGCGCATTCAAATACGCCATCGCGAGCAGGCTCGCTCCCACAGGTGTTGTGTTGTTCACAGAACATATGAACGACACAGAAACTGTGGGAGCGAGCCTGCTCGCGATGTGGTCTTTAAAATCAAACGATCGGAAACGAGTTGAAATCCACACTATTGGCCAGCCGACTATCGATCAAATCAATAAACCCCTGCGCCTCAGGCCGGTTGAAGTGCGCCTGCATCGCTTCTTCCGACTGCCAGCGGGCGCTCACGGTCCAGCGATGGTTGTCCTCGGGGCAGCGGTCGACCAGATAGGAATCGCAGCCCGGTGTTTCGCGCAGGGTGTCGACGATCTTCTGCAACTGCCTGCCCAGCTCCTCGGAGCGGCCGGCTGCAGCCTGCACCTGGACGGTGTTGATCACTTCGTTGGACATTGCTCAACTCCTGAATCAGGCCGGACGAATCCTGCTCATTGAGGGATAACGCCTGTGCAGAATAGGCCTGCACCCCCGGATCACCAATAACCAATCGGCGGGTAATCCGTCAGACCAATCTACCCTGTGACCTGTTGCAGAATGTCGCGCAGGCGATCCAGCGCAATATCGATGTCCAGCGTCTCGATGGCGCCGAAACCGAAGTACATTCCACTTCTGGCAGGCTGCTGGTAATAGAAGCCATCGATGCTGTAGAGCCCGACTTCGACCTTTTTCGCCAGTTCGATCACCAGCGGCAAGTCGATCGGCACCCGGCAGAACACCGCCATATGGAAGCCTGCACTGGCCGGCACGGCCTCCAGCCACGGCGACAGGTCGGTGGCCATGCGCGCCAGGATCCGCTCGCGGCGCTGGGCGTAGACGGTGTGGCAGCGGCGAATGTGCTTGAGCAGGCAGCCCTCGGCGATGAACTTGGCCAGCGCCCATTGCGGCAGGGTGGAGGCGTGCAGGTCGGTGAGCTGCTTGGCGCGGATCACCGCTTCGAGAATCGCTGGCGGCAGGATCGCGTAACCGAGCCGCAGCTCCGGCAGTAGTGTTTTGGAGAAGGTGCCGACATACGCCACGATGCCATGCTGATCGAGGTTGTGCAGCGAATCCGTCGGTCGACCCTCGTAGCGGAATTCGCTGTCATAGTCGTCCTCGATGATGATCGCGCCCAGCTCATAGGCCCGTGCCAGCAACGCTTCGCGTCGCGCGTGGCTCATCGGCATGCCCAGCGGAAACTGATGCGACGGCGTCACGTAGATCAACCGCGTGCCGTCTGGAATGTGCTCGACCTGAATCCCTTGCGCATCCACCGGCACCCCCACCACCGTTGCGCCGTGAGTGCCGAACAGCAGTCGCGCCGGCGGATAACCCGGATCTTCCATCGCCACCAGGCTGCCGGGGCGCAGCAGCACCCGGGCGATCAGGTCCAGCGCCTGTTGCGCGCCGTTGCACACCACGATGTCCTCGTCCTGGCAGTTCACGCCGCGAGAGAACGCGATGTGCCGGGCAATCGCATTGCGCAGTGCCGGCAAGCCTTCTGCCACGCTGTAAAAGCCCTTGGCACCGGCCATTTGACGCATCGCATGGGACACGCAGCGGCGCCAGTCATCGTGGGGGAATTGGCCCTTGCTGGTGGCGCCGCCAATGAAGTCATAACGCAGCGAGCCTTCCAGCGTCGGATGGCGCAGGAACACCGGCAGGTTGCACCAGCTCTCGATCACCTCGGAACCGGCCAGCTCGCAATGACTTTGCTTGCGCTGCACCGGTGTGGCGCGGGCGTTGACGTAAGTGCCTTTGCCGATCACGCCGGTAAGGAAGTTTTCGTAGGTCAGCTGCGCGTAAGTGTCGGAAATGGTCTTGCGCGAAATCCCCAGTTGCTCGGCGAGCAAGCGGCTCGGCGGCAGTTGCGTGCCGGCGGCCAGACGCCCGGACTCGATGGCGCCGCGCAGCTGCTGGTACAACTGACCGGCCAGATCCTTGCGGCCGTTGACCACGACGTGAAGTTCCATACCGACGGGGCTCTCCGGGAAATTAAGTGTGCCGGGCAGATTACTCCCGAATGCAGTACCGGCAGAAGTTGCGTAGTGCAAATCCTTCAAATTGGCATAGGGCCCTGTGGGAGCGAGCCTGCTCGCGATAGCGTCCTGTCAGTCACCATTGACGACGCAGACAAACGGCCATCGCTAGCAGGCTAGCTCCCACAAGATTTTGTGTTTGGCATTGTTCAGTGGTCTGCCGGTTTTCCGTGCAATTGGGGCTGTAACCCTAGCGCACCAGCGCTTACCGTGAAATCACTCTTCTGCTGCCCGAGACCCGCCCATGTCCCCGCGTCTGGATTACTACAGCGCTTCACCCAAAGCCATGAAAGCAATGATTGCCCTGGAAGCCCTGACCAGCAGCCTGAGCATTGAGGCGCCGTTGCTGCACCTGATCAAGATCCGCGCCTCCCAGCTCAACGGCTGCGCTTTCTGCACCGACATGCATTCGGTGGAAGCGCGGCGGGCAGGGGAGACGGATCGACGGCTGTACGCCATTGCGGTCTGGCGCGACAGTGGCTTCTTCAACCTGCGCGAGCGGGCGGCGCTGGCCTGGACCGAAGCGGTGACGCTGCTGGCGGAAAGTCATGTGCCGGACGACGTCTATGAACAAGCGCGAACACAGTTCAACGAAGGCGAACTGGTGGACCTGACCATGGCGGTCAGCACCATCAGCAGCTGGAATCGCCTGGCGGTGAGTTTTCGCCAGGTCCCCAGTGACTGACGAGCACATGTCCCCCGCAGCAAGGGAGCATGCTGTGGCGAGGGAGCTTGCTCCCGCCGGGTTGCGAAGCAACCCTGAATCCGTTGTGCACGGTTTATCAGGATGGACGCGTGTTGATCACGCCCACTGCGGGAGCAAGCTCCCTCGCCACGAGCACTCTGCTGCGTTCTCTAGTTCGCTGGCCGCTGCGGCTTTACCGACGTGCCAAACGTATTGCCCATCCGCGTACTGGTAGCCGCCGGCGTCGCCAGCCCGACCTGATTCGGCGGGCGCTTGTTGACCGGCACATTCATCGCTTCCTGAGTCTTTTGCGCAGCCTTCGCGCCGTCGGGATTGTTGCCCATCTGCTGGCTCAGGCAATCGTAATTCGGCGCCTTGTAACCGCCCACAGTCACCTCGACGCAACCCACCGCCTGCTCGGCCTGCACGCCGCCCGACAGGGTCAACAACAGCCCGCTCATCGCCAATATCCACAGTGATTTCATGTGTGCCTCCTGGCCGGCCCGAAGGGGCCGCTCTTGCTCGAGAGTCTAGTGCAACGGGCGCGCCGATCCCGTGATGGTTTTTTTGCAGTGGCCGTCACACCAGATTCATAAACAGCCCTCAGGATGACGGTTTTCAGGGGTACATCAACTGTGCTGCGAGGCCGTGCCAGGGACGATGTTGTGCGCTCAGCGCTCGTGCGCCAGCTCGGTCTGGGGCTGCTGCTTGGCTTGTTGCTGAGCCGCGCCAGCGCCGATCCGGTGCCGGCGACGATGCGCATGACGCTGCACATCCCGGCCCAGGAACTGGCCCGCGCCCTCGATCAGTTCAGCCGCGCCACTGGTATGGCGGTGCTGGTCGACAGCCAGTTGAGTCGCGGTCGACGCTCGTTGGCAGTGGACGGTGAATTCACCGCCGCCGAAGCGTTGCGCCGGATGCTCGGTGGCAGCGGGTTGATGGCCAAGTACAGCCGCGACGATGCGTTCACCTTGCAGGTGGCGCAGGTCGAGGACGTGCCGCTACCGGCGGAGAAACCGACCCCCGCCAGCGCAGCCGTCAACCGCAGCTACGCCACGGCGGTGCAGGCCGCCATCGAACGCAACCTGTGCCGCTCGCCGCTGACCCGGCCCGGCAGTTTTCGTGCGGTGTTGCAGTTGTGGATCGGCCGCGACGGCGTGGTGCAGCACAACCGGTTGGTGACTTCGACCGGTGATGTTCGACGCGATGCCGCGCTGGTAGACAGTTTTCACACGCTCAGGATCGACCGGCCCACACCCGGCGCATTGCGCCAGCCAGTCACCTTGCTGTTGTTACCCGAATCGTCAGGAAAGCGCATGGAATGCACACAATGGGAAGGAGTTTCCGGGGGATGAAAGACGCCGGGCAAAGTTCGATGGTCCAGCTGTTCCTGACGTCATACGAGGACTTTCGGGTGCGCCTGCGACGCCGCCTCGGCTCGGAGGACCTGGCCAACGACGTGCTGCACGAAACCTACCTGCGGGTCGACCGCATGGAAGCGCCGCCGAACCTGCTGCGGCCCAACGCCTACCTCTATCGCATGGCCCTGAACATCGCCGCCGACCGCCGTCAGGCCGATGCGCGATTGCTCACCGGCAGCGAAGTCGAAGAACTGCTGCAAGTCAGCGACGAAGCGCTGGACCCGATGCGCGTGGTCGGCGGCCAGAAGGAAATCCAGTCGCTGCTCGGCGCCCTGTACGAACTGCCGGCCCGGCGTCGCCGGATCTTCATCGCCGCACGCCTGGAAGAAGCGCCGCACCTGGAAATCTCCCAGCGTTTCGGCATCTCCACGCGCATGGTCGAGAAGGAAATCAAGGCTGCCCTCGGACACTGCGCGGCGAAACTGGAAAGAAAAGTGTTTCAGCGGTTCGGTCGCGGGGCCGGAAAACCGTCTAGTGAATGAAGCTCCCGATCAACCCGTCGAGTACCTGTGCGTTTGAACATCTTCCGTCTGACATCAGCCGAGCCCACGCCTGCCGAGCGTCTGCAAAGCGAAGCCCGCGACTGGCTGATCCTGCTGACCTCCGGCCGCGCCACGGTCGCCGATGCCCGAGCGCTGCGCCAGTGGTGCGCGCAAAGCCCCGAACACGCCCGCGCCTTCGAAGAGTGCAAGGCCTTGTGGCACCTGCTGCAACCGGCGGCGGAAGCGATGCAGGCACCTCGACGGTTTGGACGACGGGCCTTTCTCGGCGGCGCCATTGCCGCGTCGGCGGCGTTCCTGCTGGTGCGCGGCACGATCCCGGGCGGGTTCTCCGGGCTCGGCGCTGATTACATAACTGAAGTCGGCCAGCAACGCCGCGTCGAACCGGCCGATGGCTTGAGCCTGGAATTGAACACCCAGACTCGCATCAACCAGCGTTCGGTGGATGAGGGCGTGCAGAGCTTTGAACTGGTCAGCGGCGAAGTCGAAGTGCAGACCGCACGACTGCCCATGGCGATGCAGGCCGGTGGCGGTTGGCTGCGGGCGAGCAGGGCGCGGTTCAACCTGCGCAACCTCGATCAGCAGGTGTGCGTGACGTGCCTCGATGGCGCGGTGGACGTGGAAGTCGAAGGCCGCAGCCTGCGCCTGGAACCGGGCCAGCAACTGACCTACGACGCGCAACAGGTCGGCACCGTACAAAGCGTCGACACCGCCGCAGTAAGCAACTGGCGCCAGCAGGTGCTGGTGTTCAACGGCACGACTCTCAGCCAGATGATCGACGAGATCAACCGCTACCGCCCAGGCATGTTGCTGCTGCTCAATCGCGAGCTTGGCCAGCGCCGCGTACAAGCACGTTTCTCCCTCGACCAACTGGCCGGGGTAGGGGCGTTGATTCGCGATGCCTACGGCGTCAAATGCACCGAACTGCCGGGCGGCGTGGTCGTCCTCAGCTAACCAAAACCACCCTGAACCCTGTGGGAGCGAGCCTGCTCGCGAAGGCGTCGTGTCAGTCAGTACATTCGCAGCTGATACACCGTCTTCGCGAGCAGGCTCGCTCCCACAGGATCTTCAGCGATGCGGCTTACTGCAACGGCCCAATCACCTGCCGATACTTCTCCACCCCCTGCGGTGTCTGCCGGGTCAACCGCACCTCCAACCCCAACGGATCCTCCCGCCGATTCCCGCTCAACTGCCGCCACCCCTTGTCCATCTCCCAAACCCGCACCTGCAAATCACTCACCTCACTCAACACCGCCACCCCAGCGGTCGGCGCCGGCAACGGATAGCGACTGCGCGCCGGCGCCACTGCGCGATACAACGTGTCCCCCTTGAGCCACCAGCGCACCCGCTGCAACGCCCCCGGCTGATCCGCCGCGCTCCGAATGATGTCCAGCCGAAACCCCTTGCTGTCACTGCTGCGCACCGTAACGGCAGGCGGCGCCGTCGTCGGTTCATCCTCGGTGCCGACCTTCTTCGGCTCCGTCAGCTCGATCCCGGCGCGCATCTCCACATCCCGCTGCATCTGATTCAACGCCCGCAACAGGCTGTCGCTCTGCTCACCACTGGCCTGCAAATGGCGGTCGGCGCGGGTGACACTGTCCAGCCCCTTCCAGGCAATCAGACTGACCACCGCCATCAACAGAATCGCAACCATCACCTCGATCAGCGTAAAACCGTGTTGTCTGTTCATTGCACGCTGATCCGGCCCGAAGCATCGCGCAGCACACTCAACCGATTGAGCCCGTCAGACAGCGTCAACTGCAGCGGCGGATTGATCCACTCCGCGTTCAGCACCACTTTCTGCTTCGGCTCCACCCGCACCTCCAGCTTCGGACTCTGCCAGGGACGCGGCCGCAACTGCGGATCCCGCTCGAAATGATCAAAACCCTTGCCACTGTCATTGCGCCGACTGAACCGAAACCCCTTGCCATCGCTCAACCACGCAATCGGCCGGCCATCGGCCCGGGCCTCAGCCTGAGCAATCTGCAGCAACTGCGCCACGCGCTCGGCATCCTTGCGCAGCAACTGCAACGGATCGGGCTTGATACTCAAACTGATCGCCGCACTGGCGATCCCGATAATCACCAGCACCACCATCAACTCGATCAACGTAAAACCCTGCTGCCTGCTCCGGCTCATTGAATGCGCACTCCCTTGCGTCCAGCCCCGTCCCAAAAAACCATCCTGCACGGCCAACATGTAAGGCGTGTGAAATAAAACCGTGAGAATTGCCGGGTAGTCTGGTCACCGGGACTAAAAGGAGATTCAGCCCATGAGATTCACCGCACGCTTTTCACCCCCCCAACTCATCCAGGCCGCCGCGCTGCTGGCCGCCCTGATCGGCATCGCCACCTGGTCATCCCTGCTCCTGACCACCGCCGAATCCCACACCCCGGCGGCAACGCCGCAACTGCTCGCTGCGCGCAGCGACAACCCGGCGTTGCAATGGTTTTCCAATCGAACAGCGCCGGTGGAGATCAAGGTCAGCGGCGTGATGGCGGGGAGTCGCGGGGCGGTGGCGATTTTG